>NZ_JAWUEI010000027.1:0-63846 GCF_036663495.1 Enterobacter sp. 342 | reverse complement strand
ATGGCTCATGATGTCCCTCTGGGATGCGCTCCGGATGAATATGATGATCTCATATCAGGAACTTGTTCGCACCTTCCTTAGCTATTCACCCGGCAATTATATCCAATTAATCATTATCTGATGCGAATCATGCAAATGAAAACAAACCGCTTAATATCCAGTTTCACGTGAGCAATATCACAATACGGATTATTTAACCGCCTAGTATGAACCTCGAAATCAATTGAGCTTAGCCGCCATGGAAATAATCACATCACATGGCGCATGCCCTTTTTATTCTTAAAAACAGTTAAAGGAATAATTATGGAAAAGCATTACGTCGGTTCTGAAATTGGTCAATTGCGTAGCGTTATGCTGCACCGTCCAAATTTAAGTCTGAAACGTTTAACGCCGTCGAACTGTCAGGAATTACTCTTCGATGATGTGCTCTCGGTTGAACGGGCGGGTGAAGAGCATGATATTTTCGCAAACACGCTGCGCGAGCAGGGTGTGGAAGTCCTGCTGTTGACCGACCTTCTCACTCAAACGCTTGATATTGCAGAAGCAAAAGCCTGGCTTCTCGAAACCCAAATCTCTGACTACCGCCTCGGGCCAACCTTTGCAGGTGATGTGCGCGGCTGGCTGGCGGATATGCCGCACCGTGAACTGGCGCGCCGGTTAAGCGGCGGATTAACCTACGGTGAAATTCCGGCAGCCATTAAAAATATGGTGGTGGATACCCACACGGCGAATGATTTTATTATGAAGCCGCTGCCTAACCATTTATTTACCCGCGACACTTCCTGCTGGATTTATAACGGTGTGTCCATTAACCCAATGGCTAAACCGGCTCGTCAGCGTGAAACTAATAATCTGCGGGCCATATATCGCTGGCATCCTGCATTTGCCGACGGTGATTTTATTAAGTATTTCGGCGACGAAAATATTAATTACGATCACGCGACATTAGAAGGTGGCGATGTATTAGTGATTGGACGCGGCGCGGTATTAATTGGCATGTCAGAACGCACCACCCCGCAGGGCGTGGAGTTTCTCGCCAACAGCCTGTTTAAACACCGCCAGGCCGAACGTGTGATTGCCGTCGAATTGCCAAAACACCGCTCCTGCATGCACCTCGACACCGTGATGACCCACATCGACGTGGACACCTTCTCCGTCTACCCGGAAGTGGTGCGCAAAGATGCCCAGTGCTGGACGCTCACCCCGGACGGACGCGGCGGTCTGCTGCGTACTCAGGAAACCGACCTGCTCCACGCCATCGAAAAAGCCCTCGGCATTAACCAGGTGCGCCTGATCACCACCGGCGGCGATGCCTTTGAGGCCGAACGTGAACAGTGGAATGACGCCAATAACGTTCTGACCATCCGCCCGGGCGTGGTGATTGGTTACGAGCGCAATGTCTGGACCAACGAGAAATACGACAAAGCGGGCATCACCGTGCTGCCGATCCCGGGTGACGAACTCGGACGCGGTCGCGGCGGCGCGCGCTGCATGAGCTGCCCACTGGAACGTGACGGAATTTAAAGGAGCCATCATGGAACGAAAACCCACTCTGGTTGTGGCGCTTGGCGGTAACGCGTTACTGAAACGCGGCGAACCGCTGGAAGCGGAGATCCAGCGCCAGAACATCGAGCAGGCTGCCCGCACCATCGCCGGGCTGACGGAGCAGTGGCGCGTGGTACTGGTTCACGGCAACGGTCCGCAGGTCGGGCTGCTGGCATTGCAGAACAGCGCCTACGACAAAGTCACGCCCTACCCGCTGGACGTTCTCGGTGCCGAAAGCCAGGGAATGATCGGCTACATGCTCCAGCAGGCGCTGAAAAACAATCTTCCCCAGCGCGAAGTGAGCGTGCTGCTCACCCAGGTAGAGGTGGATGCCACCGACCCGGCGTTCAGCAACCCGACCAAGTATATCGGCCCGGTTTACAGCGAAGCCCAGGCGAAAACGCTGGCTGCGGAAAAAGGCTGGGTGTTTAAGGCCGACGGCAGCTACTTCCGCCGCGTCGTTCCTTCCCCGCAACCCAAACGCATCGTTGAGAGTGACGCGATTACGGCGCTTATCCAGCGCGATCACCTGGTGATCTGTAACGGTGGCGGCGGGGTTCCGGTGGTGGAAAACGCCAACGGTTATCACGGCATTGAAGCGGTGATCGACAAAGACCTCTCCGCCGCGCTGCTGGCGCGCCAGATCGAGGCCGATGCCCTGCTGATCCTCACCGATGCCGACGCGGTGTATCTCGACTGGGGCAAACCGACCCAGCGCCCGCTGGCACAGGTGACGCCGGAACTGCTCAGAGGCATGCAGTTCGACGCCGGTTCGATGGGACCAAAAGTGGCCGCCTGCCGCGAGTTTGTTGAAACCTGCAACGGGATTGCCGGGATCGGTGCGCTGGCTGACGGCGCGGAGATCCTCGCGGGCGAGAAAGGCACGTTGATTCGTAACTAATTCAAATTTCAAAAAGGATTTACCCATGACCATCAACCTGAAAAACCGCAACTTCCTGAAACTGCTGGACTACACCCCGGCAGAGATCCAGTACCTGATCGACCTTGCCATCGAACTCAAGGCCGCTAAAAAAGCCGGACGCGAGAAGCAAACCCTGGTCGGGAAAAACATCGCCCTGATCTTTGAAAAAACCTCCACCCGCACCCGTTGTGCCTTTGAAGTCGGCGCGTTTGACCAGGGTGCGCAGGTCACTTATCTCGGCCCAAGCGGCTCGCAGATCGGCCATAAAGAGTCGATGAAAGACACCGCCCGCGTGCTGGGCCGTATGTACGACGGCATTGAGTATCGCGGCTACGGCCAGGCCATCGTTGAAGAGTTGGGCGAGTACGCGGGCGTACCGGTGTGGAACGGTCTGACTGATGAGTTTCACCCGACCCAAATCCTCGCTGACCTGATGACCATGCTGGAGCATGCGCCAGGCAAAACCCTGCCGGAGCTGAGCTTTGCCTATCTGGGTGATGCGCGGAACAACATGGGCAACTCTCTGATGGTTGGCGCGGCCAAGATGGGGATGGATATCCGCCTCGTGGCACCGAAATCTTTCTGGCCGGAAGCGGGGCTGGTTGAGCAGTGCCGCGCCATCGCCAAAGAGACTGGCGCGCGCATCACCCTCACTGATGACGTGGAAGAAGGTGTTCAGGGGACCGATTTCCTCTACACCGACGTGTGGGTCTCCATGGGTGAACCGAAAGAGGCATGGGCCGAGCGCGTCAGCCTGATGAAGCCTTACCAGATTAACGCTCAGGTGATGAAAGCCACTGGCAACCCGAACGTCAAGTTCATGCACTGCCTGCCGGCGTTCCACAACGAGCACACCAAAGTGGGCCGTGAAATCGAGATGGCTTACGGCCTGAAAGGGCTTGAGGTGACGGAAGAGGTCTTTGAATCACCGAACTCTATCGTCTTTGACGAAGCAGAAAACCGCATGCACACCATTAAAGCGGTCATGGTGGCGACACTCGGCGACTAATCACCGCCCGGCGCGCCACAGGGTGCGCCGGGTTCAGGAGAACATCATGGGCAAGTTCAAGTTTCCCTCCGCTTACACCATTCTCTTTTTTCTGATTGCCGTTGTGGCGGCGCTGAGCTGGGTTGTTCCGGCCGGTCAGTACCAGATGGCGATGAATGAAACCCTTGGCAAAGAAGTCCCGATTGCCGGAACGTACGCGCACGTTGCGGCGCACCCGCAGGGGCTGATTTCCGTCCTGATGGCCCCCATCGCCGGGCTGTACGATCCCGTGTCCGGTCAGGCCGGCGCGATCGACGTAGCGCTGTTTATCCTGATCATCGGGGGTTTTCTCGGGATCGTCACCAAAACCGGGGCAATTGACGCCGGGATCGAACGTGTGACGACCCGCCTGCGCGGACGCGAAGAGTGGATGATCCCGATCCTGATGGCGTTGTTTGCCGCAGGTGGCACGATCTACGGCATGGCCGAAGAGTCACTGCCTTTCTATACCTTGCTGGTGCCCGTCATGCTGGCCGCCCGTTTTGACCCGGTGGTTGCCGCCTCTACCGTGCTGCTCGGGGCGGGGATCGGCACGCTCGGTTCCACCATTAACCCGTTTGCCACGGTGATCGCCGCCAACGCCGCCGGGATCCCCTTCACCCACGGTATCGCCCTGCGCGTGGCGCTGCTGGTGATCGGCTGGATCATCTGCGTGGCATGGGTGATGCGCTACGCCCGTAAAGTTCGTCAGGATCCGTCTCTCTCTATCGTCGCAGACAAACAGGAAGAGAACCGCGCCCATTTCCTTGGCAACAAGGGAGAGCAGTCACTGGAATTTACCCCGGTGCGCAAAATCATTCTGGTGATCTTCGCCCTCGCCTTCGCGGTGATGATCTACGGCGTGGCGGTGCTGGGGTGGTGGATGGCAGAGATCTCGGCGGTGTTTCTCGCCAGCGCCATTATCGTGGGGCTTATCGCCCGTATGAGTGAAGAGGAGCTTACCTCAACCTTTATCAACGGTGCGCGAGATTTGCTGGGTGTCGCGCTGATTATCGGTATTGCGCGCGGTATCGTAGTCATCATGGATAAGGGCATGATTACCCACACCATTTTGCACAGCGCGGAAGGTCTGGTCAGCGGGTTGTCCACGGTGGCGTTTATCAACGTGATGTACTGGCTGGAAGTTGTTCTGTCGTTTCTTGTGCCTTCTTCGTCCGGCCTGGCCGTACTGACGATGCCGATCATGGCACCACTAGCCGATTTCGCTAACGTCAACCGCGACCTGGTAGTTACGGCTTACCAGTCGGCCTCCGGCATCGTTAACCTGGTCACGCCAACCTCAGCGGTGGTGATGGGCGGGCTGGCTATCGCCCGTGTGCCTTACGTGCGCTACCTGAAATGGGTTGCGCCGCTGCTGGCGATCCTGACGGTGGTGATTATGGTGGCGCTAAGCCTGGGTGCCTTGTTGTGATTTGCCGGATGGCACTGCGCTTATCCGGCTTACGGATCGGTGCAGTGCCACCGGTTATTTCAGGAACTGATATGGGAAACATGATGGATTACGAAGCGTACTCTCCCAAAGAACAACTGCAGCTAACGGTGTGCCAGCGTCTCATCGCCGAAAAGAGCTATCTTTCACAGGAAGAAATTCGTCGCGATTTGCAGGAGAGAGGGTTTGACAGCATCAGCCAGTCGACCGTTTCGCGTCTGCTGAAATTGCTCGGCGTCATAAAAATTCGAAATGCCAAAGGGCTAAAGATTTATTCGTTGAATCCCCAACTGCGTCCTGCCCCCGATGCCGCACGTACCGTTTCTGAAATGGTGGTGAGCGTAGAGCACAATAGCGAGTTTATCCTCATTCATACCGTCGCCGGATATGGCCGCGCGGTGGCGCGTATTCTGGATTACCACCAGTTACCGGAAATTTTAGGTGTGGTGGCCGGTAGCAGTATCGTCTGGGTCGCCCCCCGGGTGGTGAAGCGTACCGCGCTGGTGCATAAGCAAATTAATTATTTACTCAGAACGAATTAATATTCACAAAGAACCGTTTGCATTGAGTAAAGCGTGCATTAAATCGCTTGATCCGAAAATCGGGGTGCGTATAATGCCCGACAATTTGCCGGGAGGAAGCATGGTCAAGCGTGTACGACATAACGTCTTACCGCGTCTGAAATCAGACGCTGGCCTGCCGTTTTTCTTCCCGTTGCTAAACCTATTCCCAGAGCCCCTCATTTGAGGGGCTTTTTTTTGCCCGGCGTCAGGAGATAAACATGAATCCGCTTTATCAAAAACACATCATTTCCATAAATGACCTCAGCCGCGAAGAGCTGGAACTGGTTCTGGAAACCGCGGCAAAACTGAAAGCTAATCCGCAACCGGAGCTGCTGAAGCACAAGGTGATTGCGAGCTGCTTCTTTGAAGCCTCTACCCGTACGCGCCTCTCCTTTGAAACGTCCATGCACCGCCTGGGCGCGAGCGTGGTCGGCTTCTCTGACAGTAGCAACACGTCGCTGGGTAAAAAAGGCGAAACGCTGGCGGATACCATTTCAGTTATCAGTACTTACGTCGACGCGATTGTCATGCGTCACCCACAGGAAGGGGCGGCGCGTCTGGCGACCGAGTTTTCCGGTGGCATTCCGGTGCTGAACGCAGGAGATGGTGCCAACCAGCACCCGACGCAGACCCTGCTGGATCTGTTCACCATTCAGGAAACCCAGGGCACGCTTGAAAACCTGAACATCGCGATGGTCGGCGACCTGAAATATGGCCGTACCGTCCACTCACTGACCCAGGCGCTGGCGAAGTTTAACGGCAACCGTTTCTTCTTCATTGCCCCGGACGCGCTGGCGATGCCGCAATACATTCTCGACATGCTGGACGAGAAAGGCATTCAGTGGAGCCTGCATGCGAGCATCGAAGAGGTGATGAGCCACGTCGATATTCTGTACATGACCCGCGTGCAGAAAGAACGTCTGGACCCGTCCGAATATGCCAACGTGAAGGCGCAGTTCGTGCTGCGCGCCAGCGACCTTGAGGGCGCACGCGACAACATGAAGGTGCTGCACCCGCTGCCACGTATTGATGAAATCACCACCGACGTGGATAAAACGCCGCACGCCTGGTATTTCCAGCAGGCCGGAAACGGTATTTTCGCCCGCCAGGCGTTACTGGCACTGGTTCTGAATCGCGAATTGGCTCTGTAAGGGGAAACGACAATGACACACGATAACAAACTCCAGGTTGAAGCCATCAAGCGTGGCACTGTGATTGACCACATCCCTGCACAGGTGGGCTTTAAGTTACTGACGCTGTTCAAATTGACCGAGACTGACCAGCGCATCACCATCGGTCTGAATCTGCCGTCAGGCGAAATGGGTCGTAAAGACCTGATCAAGATTGAGAACACTTTCCTGACCGATGAGCAGGTGAACCAGCTGTCCCTGTATGCGCCGGACGCCACCGTCAACCGCATCGACGAATATGAAGTGGTCGGCAAATCCCGTCCGAGCCTGCCGGAACGCATCGAAAGCGTGCTGGTCTGCCCGAACAGCAACTGCATCAGTCATGCTGAGCCGGTTTCTTCCAGTTTTGCAGTGAAAAAACGCGCTGATGACATCGCACTCAAATGCAAATACTGCGAAAAAGAGTTTTCTCATTATGTGGTGCTGGCCAACTAATTGAGGTTGGTAAAGGATCCCGGCCTCCCTATAATGGCCGGGAACATTTAATCAGCTGTTATTCTGGAGAAATCATGACCAAAGTACTCGCGACGGAAAATGCACCAGCGGCTATCGGCCCATACGTTCAGGGCGTTGATCTGGGTAGCATGATTATTACCTCTGGCCAGATCCCGGTGAACCCGAAAACCGGCGCTGTGCCGGAAGACGTGGCGGCACAGGCGCGTCAGTCGCTGGAAAACGTGCAGGCAATTGTGGAATCTGCCGGTCTGAAAGTTGGCGATATCGTGAAAACCACCGTTTTCGTGAAAGATCTTAACGATTTCGCGACCGTTAACGCCACTTACGAAGCCTTCTTCACCGAGCACAACGCGACATTCCCGGCGCGCTCCTGCGTGGAAGTTGCACGTCTGCCAAAAGACGTGAAAATCGAAATTGAAGCGATTGCGGTTCGTCGCTAATTCGCTTTTGCGATAAAAAAGGCAGCCTGGCTGCCTTTTTTGTTGCCTGCTATTGGTTGCGCGTCGCGCGCAGCAGCGTCTCCAGCGGATAAACCGCCGCAATCACCACTTCATCCTGAACCTTCGCCGCGTTATCCAGCTCGCGTTGAATCGACGCAATCTCCTTATCATCCAGCGTCCCCTGACGGGCCACCAGATCCGTCAGCCTCAGACCAATGGAGGCAAGCTTGTCTACCTCCTGGATCACCGGTTTCATCGCCTGCAACTGGTAGCTATTTTCGCTTAACGCCAGCGCATCGCTGGTGTTGCTCTGCCAGCGGTTGAAGACGTGACGCAGCGCGTCAGCACTTTCCGTGTCTTCTGCATCGCTGACCAGACGGTCAGCCCATTTGTTCATCTGGCGCACGGTGGTGCTTTCGGCGTTTAGCGCATCAGCGAACCGGTTAAGCGGCTCAAACTGATGATAGTTTCCGGCCTGGAACTTCAGATGTTGACGCGTGTAATACTGTGCAGGCTCTACCGCCTGGGCGAGGATTTGCAGCGGCAAGGTGTCGGCATTGTTCGCCAGCCGCGTGAACTGCACCTGCTGCTGGGTATGCTGCTGCAACCCGACCGATACCGTCGACCAGCTGTCCATTGCCTGCAGACGGGTATACATGTTGTCGACATCGTTGACGTCCTGCGCGGACCACAGCCGCTCCGCCACCGCAAAAGTACGCGGCCACAGGCGGATATCCAGCACCGGTGCCACCACGTTTTCCGCCCACAGCGCGGCTTCACCACCGAGCAGGTTGGCCTGATTCGCTACGTCCGGCACGACAGGCGGAATGCCTTTCGGCACGTCGTCCAGACGCGCGCCGCTAATCGGGTAGCGCGTATTCCCCACAAGGAAATAACCACTCAGCTTGTCGTTATCAACGGAAACCACTGGCCGCGTTTCGCCCATCCAGGTGTCGACGGTGAACGTCACCTGGCTGTCATCACGCCATTCAATATCCTGCACCGCGCGGCGGGACTTCCCGGCGAAATCAATAAACCCGCGCCAGCCAGATTCCCCTTTCACCAGGGTAAAGCTCCCCTCTACCGGCTTACCTTTCAGACGCGGCATGGAGAAGGCCCAGCTCTGGACGCTGTCGGTGTCGGCAATCACATCCACACCGTTTAATCCCTGCGGGACGATTTCATTGCGATAGTGATAGGCCGTGGACTGAGGCTGGTCGAGATAGAAGCCCGTCGAGAGAATACCTTTGTAACCGCTTTGTGCCACCTGCCCCAGCGCGTCCTGCCCCTGCCAGGACTGGATCAGAATGCTTTTTGGCAGATCCGGGTGGAAAATCTCGTCCCAGCCGACCATCTGGCGGTGATGTTTTTCAAGGATCGTTTCCAGCTTGCGGTTGAAATACGCCTGCAATGCGTGGCTGTCCGCCAGTTTGTGATCGCGCATAAACTGTTGAATGGCCGGGTTCGCTTTCCACTGGCTGTCATCCACCTCATCACCACCGATATGCAGATACGGATCGGGGAAGATCGCTGCCAGTTCGCTGACCATCGCATCGGCAAAAGCATAGGTTGCGTCTTTAGTGGGATCCAGTACCGGCTTGAGCACGCCCCAGTTACGCTCCATTTTGTATGGCCCCGGCGCACTCATCAGTTCCGGGTAAGCCACGGCAATGGCCGACGCATGGCCTGGCATGTCGATCTCTGGCACCACACGAATACCGCGCTCGGTCGCATAGCGAACGACCTCGCGCATCTGCTCAGGCGTGTAAAACAGCCCGTCGCTGGCAAGCTGAGTGAGCTTAGGATAACGCGTCGAGCTGAAGCGCCAGCCCTGATCGTCGGTCAGGTGCCAGTGCAATACGTTAAGTTTTGCGGCAGCCATACCGTCGATCTGGCGCTTGATGTCCGCCAACGGGATAAAGTGACGTGCCGAATCGAGCAGCAGCCCGCGCCACGGGAAGCGCGGCGAATCTTCAATGGTAACCCACGGCAGCGAGGTGTTTTCCGCTCCGTTCTGCATCAGCTGGAGCAGGGTTTCCATGGCGCGCAATGCGCCGAAACGGGTGTTGGCGGAGATATCGACGCCGCTGGCATCCACCGTCAGCTTATAGCTTTCATCGCTATCCGGCAGTGGCTGTGGCTTGACCTTTCTGGCGATGGCAATGCGGATGGTCGGTTTTTCCGGCTTTTCAGCCTGCGGCTGGAGCGTCCTGCCCGTTTGCAGGGCGATACGCTGGCGAAGGCGGTTGACGGCGTCACCGAGATCGTCCCCACTGACGCTAATGGAAACGTTGTTGCTGAGCACCAGCGTGCCCTGGGTTGTCGGGCGTTCGACCTTAGCAGGCCAGGGCATCAGAGGGAGATCGCCTGCCGGGGCGGCAAACGCGGAGGCGCCGAGCATCAGCCCGGCGCTTAAGAGACTGTACCGTAACATGAATGTTCCTTATCTGACGGGCCAAATAAAGGCAAAACATTCTGTTAACATGCGCTCAATTTGTCGTCAAGTGAATGCGCCGACGGAGATCACAGGTTGTTGAATTTGGGAGGAAAGCCACCCGGCGTAGGTTTTACTGCCACCCATACCGACGCGCATAGAACCCTTTCACCATCTGCGTCAGCACCATATAACCCGCAAGGATCGCCACCAGCCACGGGAAGTAGCTCAGCGGCAGCGCCTGCAACTGCAGGTAGCTCGCCAGCGGCGAGAACGGCAGCGCGATCCCAAGCACCATCACAATCCCCGTCATCACAATCAGCGGCCATGCGGCACGGCTCTGGATGAACGGAATGCGGCGAGTACGGATCATATGCACAATCAGCGTCTGCGACAGCAGCCCCACCACAAACCAGCCAGACTGGAACAGCGTCTGGTGTTCCGGGGTGTTGGCGTGGAAAACAAACCACATCAGGCAGAAGGTCAGAATGTCAAAGATGGAGCTGATTGGGCCAAAGAACAGCATAAAGCGCCCCAGATCAGCCGGGTTCCAGCGCTGTGGCTTCTGGATCTGCTCGTCGTCCACGTTATCAAACGGGATCGCCACCTGAGACACATCGTACATCAGGTTCTGGATCAGCAGATGCAGCGGCAACATTGGCAGGAACGGCAAAAATGCACTCGCCACCAGCACGCTGAAGACGTTACCGAAATTGGAGCTGGCGGTCATTTTGATGTACTTGAGCATATTCGCAAAAGTACGACGCCCTTCGATAACCCCTTCCTCCAGCACCATCAGGCTCTTTTCCAGCAGAATGATGTCTGCCGCTTCGCGGGCAATATCCACTGCACCATCAACGGAGATGCCAATATCCGCTGCTCGCAGGGCAGGCGCATCGTTGATGCCATCGCCCATAAAACCCACCACGTGGCCTTCACGACGCAGCAGGGTGACAATACGTTCTTTGTGCATCGGTGTCAGGCGGGCAAACAGCGTGGTGTGCTGCGCCAGTTTTGCCAGTTCGTCGTCGGACAGGTGCTCAATATCGCTCCCCACCACCACATCACCCGCGTCCAGTCCCACTTCGTGGCACACCTTCGCCGCCACCAGTTCGCTGTCCCCGGTGAGGATTTTCACGGTAATCCCGCTCGCTTTCAGCGCTTTTAGCGCGGGTGCGGTGGTCTCTTTCGGCGGATCGAGGAAGGCGATGTAACCCTCGAGGATCAGATCGGATTCGTCGATACGCTGATAATCCCCCTCGCGGGCTGGCAGGAATTTACTCGCCACCGCCACCACGCGCAGCCCCTGACGGTTCAGGTTGTCAGTGACACGCTTGATGCGGCGCAGCATGGTGTCGTCCAGCGGCACGATGTCACCGTTATAGCGCACCTGCGTTGACACATTCAGGATCTCCTGCAGCGCGCCTTTGCAGATCAGCTGATGGACATTCGCCTGCTCACTCACCACCACCGACATACGGCGGCGCTCGAAGTCGAACGGGATCTCATCCACCTTCTGCCAGCGGCCGGAGAGCGTGCGGGCAGACTCTTCATCCACCCCTTCCAGTACGGCGACGTCGAGCAGGTTTTTCAACCCGGTCTGGTAGTGGCTGTTGAGCCACGCGCTGTGCAGGACACGCTCGCTGGTTTTGCCGGAGATATCGGTGTGGTTCTCCAGCACGATTTTGTCCTGCGTCAGGGTGCCGGTTTTATCGGTGCAGAGAATGTCCATCGCGCCAAAGTTTTGAATGGCGTCGAGGTGTTTAACGATCACTTTCTGTTTAGAGAGCTTCACCGCCCCACGCGCCAGCGTAGAGGTCACAATCATCGGCAGCATTTCCGGCGTTAAGCCGACGGCCACGGATAGTGCAAACAGCGCCGCTTCCCACCAGTCACCTTTGGTGTAGCCGTTGATCAGCAGTACGATCGGCGTCATCACCATCATAAAGCGGATCAGCAGCATGCTGACGCGACCAATCCCTTTCTGGATGGCATTAGGTTCACTCTCCTGCTCGCTGACACGCCCGGCAAGCTGACCAAACCAGGTGTTGCCCCCGGTAGCGGTAACTATCGCCTGCGCCGTACCGCTCACTACCGTGGTACCCATAAAGCACAGAGTGTCACATTCCAGCGGGTTCATCTGCTGTGGGTCGCGGGTTCGCGCCACCTTTTCGACAGGCAACGATTCCCCGGTCAGGGAGGCCTGCGCAACGAACAGATCGCGTGCCTGAATGATGCGTAAATCCGCCGGGATCATATCCCCTGCTGCCAGCTTCACCAGATCGCCCGGCACCAGTTGGTCGATGGGCAGTTCCACCCAGGCGTTTTCGCCGAGATCATTAATCACGCGCGAGACGGTCGCGGTGTTGCTGACCATCGCTTTCAGGGCATCCGCTGCTTTGGTGGAACGGGCTTCCTGAATAAAGTTCAGCAGCGTGGAGATCCCCACCATCAGGGCAATCACACCTGCGGCAAACAGATCTTCCGTGGCATAAGAGATGATGCCGAGCACGGTCAGCAGCAGGTTGAAGGGGTTACGGTAGCAGAGCCACAGATGCCCCCACCACGGAGACGGTTTTTGCGCCGGGATCTGGTTATCGCCATGCACGGCACGGATTTTTTCCACTTCGGCCGCATTCAGCCCTTCCGGGTGTCCGCCAAAGGCGCGCCAGACTTCGTTTTCATCCATTGCTGCCACATTCAGGCAGCGCTCGGTCAGAGAAGCGGGGATCGCCGCACCAGCCATGTTTTTGGCATTGGGCAGCGGGTCGCGCTGAACCAGGCGATGTGGCAGGTGGCGGCTTAACAGGGCCTGTAGTTGCCGGGTAATATTTTTAAACATAGTCATTCCTCCGCATCCGCAAACGCGGACGCAGCATTTCCTTCAGGCGTGGCAAGGCCGTACCTGGCAGGCACTTAATTTTTTAAGCAGGAACGCTGATAACGTTGCTGCCTCACACCGGTGAGACAGCAAAAGGCTGGCTTACCGGAAAGAACGTCTTCTCCCGTTCAGGAGAGGTGTGGGATCGGGATCCATGAAGCCTCCGGTAAGTAAAAAACAGGGTGTCGCCGCGCAGTATAAGGATTTAGGCGTACCCTTTGTGATGGTTCGGGCGGTATTATACTCCCCTGCAAATAAACCGAACGTAAACCAGACTTTGCCCATAGCGAAATCGTGCTCAGTCATTAGGCTCAATTAACCACTTTGTCGTTGTTACAGGGAATACAGCATGCAGAACCGCCTTACGATTAAAGACATCGCGCGTTTAAGCGGCGTGGGGAAATCCACCGTGTCGCGCGTGCTGAACAACGAAAGTGGCGTCAGCGAGCGTACGCGTGAGCGTGTTGAAGCGGTGATGAATCAGCACGGTTTTTCCCCTTCCCGCTCAGCGCGTGCCATGCGTGGACAGAGTGATAAGGTGGTGGCCATCATTGTTTCGCGTCTGGACTCTCTGTCTGAAAACCTCGCCGTTCAGACCATGCTGCCCGCCTTCTATGAACAAGGCTACGATCCGATCATGATGGAGAGCCAGTTCTCTCCCCAACTGGTTGAAGAGCATCTGGGTATGCTTCAGCGACGCAACATTGACGGCGTGGTGCTGTTTGGTTTTACCGGCATTAAAGAGGAGATGCTGAAACCCTGGCAGCCTTCGCTGGTGCTGCTGGCGCGCGATGCCCACGGTTTTGCCTCCGTTTGCTATGACGACGAAGGCGCGATTATCACCCTGATGCAGCGACTGTTCGATAAAGGTCATCGCCACATTAGTTTCCTCGGCGTGCCGCACGCGGACGTCACTACCGGCAAACGTCGTCATGAGGCCTACCTGGCATTTTGCAAAAAGCACAACCTCTCTGCCGTGGCCTCCCTGCCTGGGCTGGGGATGAAACAGGGCTACGAGCAGGTCGCCAGCGTCCTGACACCACAGACCACCGCGCTGGTATGTGCCACGGATACCCTGGCGCTGGGTGCGAGCAAATATTTGCAGGAACAACGCATCGACGATCTGCAGGTCGCGAGTGTGGGCAGCACACCGCTGATGAAGTTCCTGCACCCGGAGATCATCACCGTCGATCCGGGCTATGCCGAGTCCGGCAGACAGGCCGCCACACAGTTGATCGAGCAGATCAACGGGCGAACTGAACCGCGCCAGATCGTTATTCCCGTCCACCTCTCTTAACCCTCGTTAATCGGTTTATTGTGATCTTCGCCTGATTTCGGGAACGTTCCCATTTTCGCCGTCACGCTGAAGGAGTAGGCTTGCGCTCAGGTCATTACCCCCCTCAACATCTGTCATGAGGTTTCATGATGAGTAAAGTCAAACAAGCAGATATCGATCAGCTGATCGTCCTGGTCGGCGGGCGCGAAAATATCGCGACAGTCAGCCATTGTATTACCCGCCTGCGCTTCGTGCTGAACGATCCGGCCAAGGCTAACCCGAAAGCCATTGAGGAACTCTCCATGGTTAAAGGCTGCTTCACTAACGCCGGGCAATTCCAGGTCGTTATCGGTACCGAAGTGGGCGATTACTATCAGGCTCTGCTGGCGACTACCGGGCACTCTTCTGCCGATAAAGAGCAGGCAAAGAAAGCCGCGCGCCAGAACATGAAGTGGCATGAGCAGCTGATTTCCCACTTCGCGGAAATCTTCTTCCCACTGCTGCCAGCGCTGATCAGCGGGGGCTTAATTTTAGGCTTCCGTAACGTCATCGGTGATGTGCCGATGAGCGACGGTAAAACCCTGGCGCAGATGTACCCGGCGCTGAAAACCGTTTATGACTTCCTGTGGCTGATTGGCGAAGCGATCTTCTTCTATCTGCCAGTCGGGATCTGCTGGTCCGCCGTGCGCAAAATGGGTGGTACGCCAATTCTGGGTATCGTACTGGGCGTCACACTGGTCTCTCCACAGTTAATGAACGCTTACTTACTTGGTCAGCAGGTGCCGGAGGTGTGGAACTTTGGTCTGTTTACCATTGCTAAAGTGGGCTATCAGGCGCAGGTCATTCCGGCGTTGCTGGCAGGTCTGGCGCTGGGCTTCATTGAGACTCGCTTAAAACGCATCGTCCCGGATTACCTATATCTGGTGGTGGTTCCGGTTTGCTCACTGATTATTGCCGTATTCCTGGCGCATGCCTTTATTGGTCCGTTTGGCCGCATGATCGGCGACGGCGTGGCCTTCGCGGTGCGTCACCTGATGACCGGCAGCTTCGCGCCGATTGGTGCCGCGCTGTTCGGTTTCCTGTACGCCCCGCTGGTGATCACCGGTGTACATCAGACCACGCTGGCCATTGATATGCAGATGATTCAGAGCCTCGGCGGCACGCCGGTCTGGCCTATTATCGCCCTGTCTAACATTGCGCAGGCGTCTGCGGTAACCGGCATCATCATCGTCAGCCGTAAACATAACGAGCGTGAAATCTCTGTTCCGGCTGCCATCTCCGCCTACCTCGGCGTCACCGAACCGGCGATGTACGGTATCAACCTGAAATACCGCTTCCCGATGCTCTGCGCGATGATCGGTTCCGGTCTGGCTGGGCTGGTGTGCGGTCTGAACGGCGTAATGGCGAACGGTATCGGTGTTGGTGGTCTGCCGGGCATTCTCTCCATCCAGCCCGCTTTCTGGCAGGTGTTTGCCCTGGCGATGGCCATCGCGATTATCGTCCCAATGGCGCTCACCACCGTGGTTTACCAGCGTAAGTTCCGTCAGGGCTCGCTGCAGATTGTTTAACTTTATCTTTCGGGGCGCAGTTGCGCCCCTTCGCATTTGCAGGAACGCATTATGAATACCCTTCCTCACTGGTGGCAGAACGGCGTCATCTATCAGATCTATCCAAAGAGTTTCCAGGACACCACTGGCAGCGGCACCGGTGATTTACGCGGCGTGACGCAGCGTCTGGACTACCTGAAAACCCTCGGTATCGACGCCATCTGGCTGACGCCGTTTTATATCTCCCCGCAGGTGGATAACGGCTACGACGTGGCGAATTACACCGCCATCGATCCCGCCTACGGCACGCTGGATGATTTTGACGAACTGGTCGCCAGGGCGCATGAGCGCGGCATTCGCATCGTGCTGGATATGGTGTTTAACCATACGTCAACGCAGCATGCCTGGTTCCGCGAATCACTGAATAAAGAGAGCCCGTACCGCCAGTTTTATATCTGGCGCGACGGTACGCCGGAGCAGCTTCCCAACAACTGGCGCTCCAAGTTTGGCGGCAATGCCTGGCGCTGGCATGCCGAAAGCGAGCAGTATTACCTGCACCTCTTTGCCCCGGAGCAGGCGGATCTCAACTGGGAAAACCCTGAAGTGCGCGCCGAACTGAAAAAGGTGTGCGAGTTCTGGGCCGATCGCGGCGTGGACGGCTTACGTCTCGACGTGATTAACCTGATCTCAAAAGATCAGGATTTCCCGAATGACGAGACGGGTGATGGCCGCCGTTTCTACACCGATGGGCCGCGCATTCACGAATATCTGCGGGAGATGAGCCGCGATGTCTTTACGCCGCGCAATCTGATGACGGTGGGCGAGATGTCCTCGACCTCGCTGGAAAACTGCCAGCAGTACGCCTCTCTTGATGGCAGTGAATTGTCGATGACCTTTAACTTCCATCACCTGAAAGTGGATTATCCCGGCGGCGAAAAGTGGACGAAGGCGAAACCGGACTTCGTGGCACTCAAAACGCTCTTCCGTCACTGGCAGCAGGGCATGCACAACAAAGCCTGGAACGCGCTGTTCTGGTGTAATCATGATCAACCGCGCATCGTGTCGCGCTTTGGTGACGAAGGGGAATACCGCGTTCAGGCTGCGAAGATGCTCGGCATGGTGCTGCATGGCATGCAGGGCACACCGTATATCTATCAGGGTGAAGAGCTGGGCATGACCAACCCGCACTTCAGCCGCATCACTGATTACCGTGACGTGGAAAGTCTGAATATGTTCGCCGAACTGCGGGCGCACGGGCGCGATCCGCAAGCGTTACTGGCGATTCTGGCGAGTAAATCACGCGATAACGGCCGCACGCCAATGCAGTGGGATGCTTCGCATAATGCGGGCTTTACCGAAGGTGAGCCGTGGATTGGTGTGTGCGACAACTACGAGACAGTTAACGCCCGCGCCGCGCAGGATGACCCGGATTCGGTGTTTTACACCTATCAGTCGTTGATTAGCCTGCGTAAAACCCTGCCGGTGCTGACGTGGGGTGATTATGAGGATCTGCTGCCTGAACACCCTTCCCTCTGGTGCTATCGCCGCCAGTGGCAGGGACAGACGCTGATTGTGGTGGCGAACCTCAGCGGCGAGAGCCAGACATGGGACGATGATATCCTGCACGGAGAATGGCAAAGGGTGATGAGTAATTACGCACAGCCACTAACCACAACGCTTCGTCCCTTCGAAGCCGTCTGGTGGCTACAGAAATAAAAACGCGATGAGACGGCATTAAGGCCGTCTCTTTTTATGACCAGGTTTAACGATACGTTAAATGTACGACGATAACTTTTACAATCAATCGCGGCCAAAATAAAAATAGCCTGCCAATTAAATAACCCGGCAGGATATTATGAAAAACATCATTATTAAAGCAACATGTATTAGCGCATTATTCATCAGCGGTCAGGCGTGGTGTGGAAATACCTCTGTCGACCTTCGCTTTGGGCATAACACACGCTCCGATGTAAATGATTCACGTATTAAAGTCATGCATCAAGCCGATAACGGTTTTTATTTTTCCGTTGAAGCCGCGCAAAATCACAACGATACATTTTTTGGCGATACAGACCGATATAATCCTGATGACAAAGGATTAACAGAAGCTGCACAGGAAATTGAAACGCGCTGGCGTTTTGACCTGGGCAACGGCTATGCTGTCGCACCCGGAATGGTGACGGTGTTTACTGCCAGCAATACGCATTACCGTCCCTTTATCCAGGGCTGGAAATCCTTTGATAATGGACTCAACCTGTCAGCACGTTATCGCTATAACACCGTCAACGACGCCCACAGCGACAAACAGTTAGATGGCAGTGGCTACACCCGTCGTGAATCGCATCAGTTTGATGTGTGGTTTGCGTACAACATCGGCAAATTTGGTATGTCCTATAATCCGCGCTTCCGCTGGCAGGATAATGTGGATCAGGGCACTGGGGATGACACCTACTGGGAGCATACCCTTGCCTTCAACTACAAACTCGATGATGGTTGGACGCCCTACGTCGAACTGGTATCACTGGATAAAACCTACATCAATGATGACGGCAACCATGAAAATGACTACGCCGTTCGACTGGGCATTGTGAAAAAGCTATAACTCCCCTGACACCGTATCGTGCTGCAAGAGTCTGCAGCCGATACGGTCAACGGCGCTAAGCAGCTCCAGCTGGCCTTCTCGCTGGTAAAGCGAAATAGCATTCATATCAATCTCTAAAGGCCAGCACAGCGTGGACAGTGTCGCCAGCATGGAGTGCCGGCGGGTAATGGCGACGACTTTAAGCCCCTTACGCAGCGCGTTGCGCGCCATTTCGATCAATGACTGCGTCTCACCCGATTTGCTGATCAGGACCAGCGTGCCTTTTGACACGCGCGTAAGCTGATGCATGTCGTTCAAAATCAGATGCGGCAGGCTCGCGAGCGAAAGAAAGCGGGACAGGTAATTGAGGCTGGTCAGCGATGCCCCGCGAGCATAGAGATAAATATGGCTGGATTGAATAAGTAAAGCCGACACATTCTCAACAATCCCTTCACCCTCCTCGCATAAGACAGGCTGTAACGGTGCTGCCGTACAGTGATCGCGTAAAAAGCGATACCGCAGCTCGGTATAACTTTGATACCCCATTTTTTTACAGACACGATTAACAGAGGTTGTCGTGGTATAGGTATCGCGAGCGATCTCTTTAGCCGATATATTAGAAATATTTTGTGCATGATATTGAATGTATTCAAATATCAAACGTTCGCTTCCCTGAAAAGAATTCATACCATCCATCCTTTAACAAAACACAGTAATACTATCAGTTTCCTCCCGCACATGCTGGAAGGCGCTTCACATATTATCTTTATGAGTATCATGGTACGTAATAAGTATTAGCAAACATTAATGGCTATTTTTGTTTCTCATTATACTGCCGCTATTTTCATAGCCAGGAATGATTACCATGACGAAACAAAAAATTGTTGCAGTCACTGCTTGCCCGACGGGAATTGCCCATACCTTTATGGCGGCAAATAAAATTACCGCGTGGGCGAAACAACACGACCTTGATGTGAAGGTCGAGACCCAGGGAAGTGATGGGGTTAAAAACAGACTCACCCCGCAGGATATCGCCAGCGCCAGTGCCGTAATCCTGGCAACCGATGTCCCCATCCAGGATGCGGAGCGTTTCGAAAACATCCCCCACCTCCAGACCCGTACTCAGGAACTGATTAAGCATACTGACCGCTATTTGCGTCAGGCGCTGGCAATGGATAAAGCCACGACCCAAATCGCGTGTGACGCGGAAACCCAGCGCTCGGCATATCAAATTTTTATCGGTCATATTATGGCGGCCATCAGTTACATGTTGCCGGTTGTCGTTATGGGTGGGCTCATGATGGCGACTGCCAAGATTACCGGTCAGTTTATCGGCATCGAAAACTCGCCATTTAGCATGCTGGATAAACTTGGCTTTTTGACCATCAAGTTTATGTATCCGGTCTTCGCCATGTATCTGGCCTTCTCTATCGCGGGAAAACCGGCTCTGATACCGGGACTGATCGGCGGGATTATGTCGGACGAGGTATATAAACGTTTCTTTGATATCGAAAACTTTATGCCTTCGGGGTTTTTCGGCGCTATCGCTATCGGTTTTTTTGTGGGCTATCTCGTGCGCTGGCTCAATGACACCATTCACGTCAGGCAACAACTCACGACGATTAAAACCATGCTAATCGTTCCGCTCATCACCGGCATAACGCTGGTAATGGTGATGGAATACCTGATAAACCCTGTATTTGGTTCACTTAACCAGCTCATGGTGACCTTTTTTACCTCCGCTGGTGATACCGGGCGAGGTTTCTATTCGGCGATGATCGCTGCGGGTACGGCATTTGACCTGGGTGGGCCTATCAATAAAGCTGCGGGCTCAGTCGCGCTCGGACTTAACGGTGTAAGCGAAACGTTCGATTTAACCGCGCGTGAACTGGCAATTGTCATCCCATCCATCGGCGTCGGCTTCGCCGCCTTGCTTAACGGTCGCTTTGGCCTTCCCGCCGTGTTTAGCAGTGAAGAGAAAACCGTCGGCAGTACCTCATTACTACTGGGCGTTATCGGTATCTCAGAGGGTGCCATTCCTTTCATTCTGAAAAACCCGCGCCTGATCCCTGTTTTTATGGTTGGCGCAGTCTCTGGCGCGTTACTGGCGATTGCCCTGGGCGTGAAGCAAACCCTTCCTCTGCCGGCGATATGGGGATGGCCGCTGGCGACTAACGTTACGGGCTATCTGTTAAGCGTGGTTGTGGGATCACTGATCTGCGCACTGGGCGTTCTCTATCTCAGCCCAAAGAATACGGACTAAGGACAGCGCCATGAGCCAAATCCATGTTATTGCCCATACACACTGGGATCAGGAGTGGTACTTCACCCATCAGGACAGCACCGTGCTGGCGGCCTATAACTTCGCAGAGGTCATTGCCACACTTGAGCAGGATCCGGCCTACAGCTGTTATCACCTTGATGGGCAAATGGCCGTCGTCGATGACTTCCTGGCGATCAACCCTGACTACGCGCCTCGCCTGCAAAAGCTGGTGCAAGAAAAACGATTGTTTGTCGGGCCATGGTATACCCAAACGGATACCTACAATGTTCACACCGAATCGATGATCCGCAACCTAAAGTACGGTATATCCACTGCACGGGCACTGGGGCACGCCATGCAGGTGGGCTATCTGCCGGATACCTTTGGTCACAATGCCCAAATGCCTGCCCTGCTGCGCGGCTGCAATATCGATAACATCGTTTTCTGGCGCGGCGTAAACCACGATGAACAGGCCGAAAAAAGCCAGTTTCTCTGGTGCGCACCTTCGGGTGCCACCGTCATTGCCTGCGCGATGACAATGGGGTATGGCGCGGCGAAAAACATGCGCCCAGAAATCGCCTGTTTAAAAGATAAAATCTATCCCATCGTCAATCTGATACGCGAACGGGCAGGTATTGCAGACCTGCTGCTGCCCTGCGGCGGTGATCAGGTGAATATTGATCCCACCCTCCCACACACCCTGCAGCAAGCGAGTGCGCATTCGCCCACTCGTGACCACTACCGGATCAGCTCCTTAGAGCAATATGTCGAAAGCCTGCGTCCCCTGAGCAGTGAGCTGGAAATCTGGGAAGGCGAGCTGAAATCACCACGCTATACCCGTATTCACAAAACCATTGGTTCGGTGCGCTACGACATCAAAAAGAAGAATTATGAGATTGAGCAGTTCCTTCTTCGCCAGCTCGAGCCGACCATTGCCCTTGCCAGACACCTCGGTATTGCCGTTAATCTTCCGCTGCTGGACAGCATCTGGAAAATGCTGCTGCGCTGCCACGCCCATGACTCTATAGGAGGCTGTAATAGCGATGCCACCAACCGGGACATTCTCCATCGCCTGGAGCAAACGGAGCAACGCTGCCATAGCCTGTGGAACCTGGTGGTAAAAGCGCTGGCGACGTCCTGCTGTGACGAGAACGATCTCCTGATCGTTAACCCTCTGCCCACCGCCATGACCCGGGTCGTGAAGACCACACTCTATAGCCGCTCTGAAAATATCGCCCTTTCACATCAGGGCAAGTCATTATCGTTTGATGTTCTGGAGCGTGAAGTGCTTCCCGGTGGAAGCGTTATTTCACTCACCTCTGAAGGTGAAAACGAAACAGACCAGCCCCCGTACTATCGCTGGCAAATTGCCGTCGAGGTCCCGCAGTTGCCTCCTGTTGGCTATCTTTCGCTCAACGTTCAGGATGGTACGCATTCTGACAAGCAGAACCCTGGCGAGGCAGAGCCGTCGATTGAAAACATGGCGTATCGACTCGTCCTGGACGCCGGAACGCTGGTACTTGAAGATAAACGCCATAACAGACGGATCACCGACCTTTTTTGCTTTGAAGACTGCGCAGATGCCGGGGACAGTTATGATTTCTCGCCTCTCGCGGGGGATAAACCGATTCGGTGTTCGAATTTCACGTTGATTGATTGCATAAAAACGTCACTCATTGAACGGCTGTTCCTTGAGGCGGTTTTGCATCTACCGCCAGATTTAGCGTCACGCACGCAAGCCTCAACGCAGGCACTTCCCATTCAAATGGTGTGTGAACTGCGTAAGGGCGACCCCAATCTGTATGTCGACATATCACTTGAAAACAACATTCGCGATCACCGTTTACGCTTACTGATTAACAGCGATATCGCCACTCAGCACTCTATCGCTTCCCAGCCTTTTTCACTCATCCATCGTCCGGTCGGACATGATGCAGAGCACTGGCAGGCACGTTTCCGGGAGCTGCCGATTGATATTGAAACCAGCGAGGGCATCATCAGCATTGCGGAACCGGGAAAAGCGTTAGTGATAAACAGCCGGGGAATGAAAGAGTTTCAGGTTTGTGGCGGTCAGTTGGCCAGCATCGCGCTTACGCTGTTCAAATCGACGGGCGTTCTTGGACGTAGCGATCTGGCATGGCGACCGGGCCGGGCTTCGGGTATTAACAATACGGTCGTCGATACGCCGGAGGCACAGTTACTTAAGTCGCTGCACTTTTCCTTTACGCTGGCGCTGGCCGACAACGCTTCGCATACCACCTTACGCCAGCTGGAAAACCTCGCGCTCGGGCAACCTTTTACCTACCAACGACAGACATTACACACTCTTGATAACCGCCTCGATCGTTTTGCCCTGAACTTCAACACTCGTTCTCTTCCGGCGGCTTTCTCATTGCTGGATCTACCGCCGCCTTTAATGCTGTCCGCGCTACCGCCTGCACGCGTCTTGAGTGGAACGGTTGTTCGTATCTTTAACGCCGGAACACAGCCTGTGCCCCTTCCTGCCAGCCTGATGACGCTGACTCAGATTAATTATCTGGAAGAACAGGTTTCACCTGTAACGCACATCCAACCCTGCAGCACTTGCGATTTTCTCATAGAGATCTGATATGAACTTACCTGCTTTGACGCACCCCGACCTGGTGTTTATCAACCCCATAGCCCGTACGCCGGAATCGCTTATTCGACTAATGTCTGAAGCGCTCTACAGACGTCACGTTGTTGACGATGAGGCAGCCTTTATCCAGAGCGTGTTACACCGTGAGAGTGAAGGTCCAACCGCATTAGGTGAAGAGCTCGCCGTTCCACACGGAAAATCCTCCGCCGTTCGGCAGGCAGCATTTTGCATAGCGCTCTTTGATGAGCCGGTGCAGTGGCCCGGCCTTGATGGCGATGAAGAGGTGAGGATTGTGTTCCTGTTGGCCATTCCTGAAGCAGAAGCGGGAACCACCCATATGCAACTGTTGACGGCGCTCACCTCCTCCCTGACGGAAGAAACTCTCCGCACAGACCTTCTTGCGGCTCGCACATCTGAAAAAGTGATCTCCGCATTGTGCGTCACTGAAGCATCCCCGGAAACGGGCCGCACACCAGCCAACAGACTGTTGATTCCGCTGCTGCTGGGCATTATCGCCGCCACTGCGTTTATCAATGCCGGATTGAGCTGGGCAAATTAAGGTTAACAGTAACAGGGCATTCGGTGCGGTTTGCGCTGAATGCCTGTTTTTGTTGAATAATTAATCAAATTTTTCATGCCTGTATTTACAATCGCTGAAGCGCCCGTCGTTTGTACTCTCGTCTTTTTACTTTGTTCTGAATCAAATAAAACGCAAACATGTTTGATGCAAATCACTATATGTAGAACTTAAAATGCACGCCGACCCTACATATTGTATTTATCGTCTACTATTCCAACAACACAACGGCGGCTCAGCTCTCCGGAATTGTGGATAACAAATGTCGGGAACGAGGGAAGTCACTCACCTGGCTGACAATACAGCCTCTGAATACTTCTCCACCTCTGTGGATAACCTGTTTTTAAAATGGAGTGATCATGACACCGCATGTGATGAAACGTGATGGCTGTAAAGTGCCGTTTAAATCAGAGCGCATTCAGGAAGCCATTCTGCGTGCAGCTAAAGCAGCGGGAGTCGATGACGCAGATTACTGCGCCACCGTCGCAGAAGTCGTTAGCAGCCAGATGAATGAACGCAGCCAGGTCGATATCAACGAGATCCAGACCGCGGTTGAGAACCAACTGATGGCGGGCCCCTACAAGCAGTTAGCCCGTGCCTACATTGAATACCGTCACGATCGTGACGTTGAGCGTGAAAAACGCGGCCGTCTGAACCAGGAGATCCGTGGCCTGGTCGAGCAGACCAACTCTGCCCTGCTCAATGAAAACGCCAATAAAGACAGCAAAGTGATCCCGACCCAGCGAGACCTGCTGGCCGGTATCGTTGCCAAACACTATGCCCGCCAGCACTTGCTGCCGCGCGATGTGGTATCGGCGCATGAGCGCGGTGAGATCCACTATCACGATCTCGACTACTCGCCATTCTTCCCGATGTTCAACTGCATGCTGATAGACCTGAAAGGCATGCTGACCCACGGTTTTAAAATGGGCAACGCTGAGATTGAACCGCCTAAATCCATCTCCACGGCCACGGCGGTCACGGCACAGATTATTGCTCAGGTCGCCAGCCACATTTACGGCGGCACCACCATTAACCGTATTGATGAAGTGCTGGCCCCGTTCGTGGCAGCAAGCTTCAACAAGCATCGTAAAACAGCCGAAGAGTGGCAGATCCCGGACGCGGACGGCTACGCACACTCGCGTACCGAGAAAGAGTGCTATGACGCGTTCCAGTCACTGGAGTATGAGGTGAACACCCTGCATACCGCCAACGGCCAGACACCGTTTGTCACGTTCGGTTTTGGTCTGGGCACTAGCTGGGAATCGCGTCTGATCCAGCAGTCCATTCTGCGTAACCGCATCTCCGGCCTCGGCAAAAACCGCAAAACGGCGGTGTTCCCGAAACTGGTGTTCGCCATCCGCGACGGCCTGAACCATAAGTTTGGCGATCCGAACTACGACATCAAACAGCTGGCGCTGGAGTGCGCGAGCAAACGCATGTATCCGGACATCCTGAACTACGATCAGGTCGTTAAAGTGACCGGTTCGTTCAAAACGCCAATGGGCTGCCGCAGCTTCCTTGGCGTGTACGAAGATGAAAACGGCGAGCAGATCCACGACGGGCGCAACAACCTGGGCGTCATCAGCCTGAACCTGCCGCGCATCGCGCTGGAAGCCAAAGGCAATGAGGCCGAATTCTGGAAATTGCTGGACGAGCGTCTGCAGCTGGCGCGCAAAGCGTTGATGACCCGTATTGCTCGCCTTGAAGGGGTCAAAGCCCGCGTGGCGCCAATCCTCTACATGGAAGGGGCCTGCGGCGTGCGTCTGAAAGCGGACGATGACGTGTCTGAGATCTTCAAAAATGGTCGAGCGTCGATTTCGCTGGGCTATATCGGCATTCACGAGACCATCAACGCATTGGCTGGCGACACGCATATGTATGACAGTGAAGTCCTGCGTGAAAAAGGCATCGCCATCGTTCAGCGCCTGCGCGACGCCGTTGATCAATGGAAAGAGGAAACCGGTTATGGCTTCAGCCTGTACAGTACGCCGAGCGAGAACCTCTGCGACCGCTTCTGCCGTCTGGACACCGCCGAGTTCGGGATTGTGGAAGGGGTAACCGACAAAGGTTACTACACCAACAGCTTCCACCTCGACGTGGAGAAGAAGGTGAACCCGTACGACAAGATTGATTTCGAAGCGGCTTATCCGCCAATCGCCAGCGGCGGTTTCATCTGCTACGGCGAATACCCAAACATCCAGCACAACCTGAAAGCGCTGGAAGACGTGTGGGATTACAGCTACCAGCACGTGCCGTATTACGGAACCAATACGCCTATCGACGAGTGCTACGAGTGTGGTTTCACCGGTGAGTTTGAGTGCACCAGCAAAGGCTTCACCTGCCCGAAATGCGGCAACCACGATGCAGCTCGTGTCTCTGTGACCCGCCGCGTGTGCGGCTATCTCGGCAGCCCGGATGCACGTCCGTTTAACGCAGGTAAGCAGGAAGAGGTGAAGCGCCGCGTGAAGCATTTGGGGAATGGGCAGATCGGGTAAGTTCTGCGCAGGGTTCTATCCCTCTCCCTGTGGGAGAGGGCCTAAGGTTAACGCTATGAATTATCATCAATATTATCCCGTCGACATCGTCAACGGTCCCGGCACCCGCTGCACCCTGTTCGTTTCAGGCTGTGTTCATGAGTGCCCAGGCTGTTACAACAAAAGCACATGGCGCGTGAATTCTGGTATGCCTTTCACCACAGAGATGGAAGACAGGATCATTAACGATCTGAACGACACTCGCATCAACCGCCAGGGGATTTCACTCTCCGGTGGCGACCCGCTCCACCCGCAAAACGTGCCGGAAATCCTGAAGCTGGTGAAGCGCATTCGCCGCGAATGTGCGGGAAAAGATATCTGGGTCTGGACAGGCTATAAGCTGGATGAGCTGAATACCGCTCAGAGGGAAATAGTGGATCTGATTAACGTGCTGGTCGACGGCAAATTCGTGCAGGATTTAAAAGACCCGGCGCTGATCTGGCGCGGCAGCAGCAATCAGGTTGTGCATCATCTGTGGTGATCGTTAGAGCCGTTTGTTTGCATCATGATAAACGGCTGCTTTCTCTCTCTTACCGATAGCGATAACAAATACCGTTACAACGTTTTCCTGAACCTGATAGACCAAACGATAACCCTGGGATCTGAGTTTTATTTTGTAGCAATCCGGTAGACCATGCAGGCGGGCCGATTCGACCCTTGGGTTCACCAATACGTCCGCTAGTTTCTTCTTAAACTGGTCTTTTACAGTCTCCCCCAGCTTGCTCCATTCTTTTAACGCCCTCGGATCAAATGCCAGTTCATAAGTCATCCAGACTAACCTTAATTCCCTTTTGCGGATTAGCCAGCCGCTCCCGGACTGCCTGTATCAGTTCATCTTCATTGTCGCTAATGGTGACCGTTTTCACCGGCATACGTCCCGTCTCCGCGACGTACTGAAACAGTAATCGCACGGCTTCCGTTGGGGTGATATTGAGTTTTTCCAGCACGGCATAAGCCTCGTTTTTGAGTTTGTCATCCAGACGGACGTTCAGCGTGGCCATTATGCCTCCAGTAAAATCGAATATGTAATGCAGTTTAGCATTACATTCGCATTACATCGAATTCTGGATAACGCCTCTCAAAACCGGCTCAAACTCTCCATAGCCACTGCCTTAAACTCGGCAAAATCCCCGCAGCCACAGAGCCGTGACATCGCGCGTTCACGCAAGAAGGTCACGAAAATATCGTAGATCGCCATTGCCTCTTCATATTCGCTTTTGCTGATGGCGAGCAGGAAAATCACGTGTGCGGTTTCGTCGCCCCATGGGATGCCTTGCGGAGCCAGCACGGTATAGACCACCGTTTTTTGCGCCAGCAGGCCGAGAGAGTGCGGTAGCGCAATCCCCTCACCGAGCATGGTGCTGACGATGGCTTCACGCTCGACGACCGAATCCAGGAATTCCGCACCAACAAAACCCTCGCTTTCAAGCTGTTCGCACAGCTCACGGAACAGCGTTTGCTGGTCGATGGGCGTGTTAATAATGCGGAAATGGGCCGCGTCGAAATATTTATCCAGCATCCACGGGCGGGTACGGTCCACCAGCACCAGCTTGCCGATCTGTTCTAACTGATAATCGGTCGGGAATGGGGCGATCATCACGACCGGTTTGGACTTTTCACTGACGCGGGCGGTGGAGATCACAAAATCTTCGCTGATGGATTCCGCCAGTTCGTACTCTCGCAGAGTGAGCGTGCGCGTCACCTCAATCTGCGGGTATTTACGCTGGAGCACCGCCTCAATCATACGCACCATCGCATTCCCGGCGTCGCACACCAGCAGCACCCGCGGCTGTCGCTGGTAGCCAATGTTGTAGTGGCGTTCCAGCCCAACGCCAATATGTAATACCAGAAAACCAATCTCGTTTTCGCTGATCACATACGGTGTGTATTTGCCCCAGCTCGATACCGCCGCGAGGGTCATATCCCACGCCATCGGGTAGTGCTGCTTGATGTTTTCCAGCAGCGGATTGGGGATCATGATTTGGTACCGCACCCGGGTGATCATGGTTTTAATGTGTGTGAGCAGATCCGCGTGCAGTTGCTCGTCACTGAGCAGATTGTAGTTATAGTGAGTGTTGATATAACGCAGGATGTAATTAACCAGCGCTTCGTCGTCGTCAGCGTTGATCGCGCTGGGTGCAATCTCCTGGATCTGCCGCGCGGCGATGTGTACGCAAAGCCAGCTCTCTTCCGACGGCGAAAGCGTTTTGCCCGCCAGGTGCTGAATGGACACTGCGATATCTTTCGCGGCTTCACGCACGTTCTCTTCCACATCTTCGGCATGGAATTCCGGCAGTGGATAGCCTTCGCTGATACGACGTACCGATACCGCACAGTACAGGCGCAGGAACAGCTCGCCTTCGTCGGTCAGGCGAATATGGTGGCGTGTTAGCGCATCATGCAGTACAGGCACCATCTGTTCTGCCACACCCGCATTGAGCGCCACGTCGGTCACCAGCGGGTTCAGACTGTCCTGCTGTGCCAGCTCCCAGAGCAAGTCCGTCAGGCAGGCACGGGTCGACATCTCACTGCCAAACAGCTTCATACCATGGCGCGGTCGGGTTTCCAGCGTCAGATTATAACGGTGGAACCACTCGCGCACTTCCGCCATGTCGCTTTGCAGCGTGGCGCGGCTGACGAACCACTCGTCAGCCAGATCCTCAAGTTTGAGAGAAAATGCCGAGGTCAGAAAACGCACCACCAGATAATGCACACGCTCCGGCCCGGTTCGGGGAATACGCAGCGCGCGCGGATGGGAGGCCTGCAATTGCTCATAACGCTCGGCGTCATCAATTTTAAGCTGATAACCATTCCCCCGGCTCAGAATAAACTGCGCGCCGTGGCTCGCCAGCAGCGCGTTCAGGGCAGTGATATCAGCACGGACGGTTCGCGTGGAAACCGACAGCCGCTGCGCCAGTTCATCCTGCGGCAGCGTCTCGTTTTGCAACAGATCGAAAAGTTGCGCTAAACGTTGATTCGGAAATCGCACGTCGTTGTCCTCTTACGGCTTAGGGTGAAATGACCATCTGGGATGGGCTACCGACCGGCGTATAGTCTGGCTCAAAGCTGAGCTTGCCGTCCTGCGCCACGCGGAAACGGGTAATGTTGTCGCTGCGTTGATTCATGACGTACAGCCAGCGCCCCTGTTTATCGAGCGTCAGGGTGCGCGGGTAATCGCCACGCGTCCAGACATCATCCTGATGCGTCAGCGTGCCTTCCGCTGTTACGGTAAAGTGCCCGATGCTGTTATGCAAACGGTTAGCCACATACAGTTGCTTACCATCCGCACTTAACACCAGACCGGCAGCAAAACTGGTGCCTTTGTAACCTTTCGGCAGGGCGGAGAGCGTTTTGCCCTCTTTAAGGGTGCCGTTTGCATCAACAGTATAGTGAGTCAGCGTAGACGCCTCTTCGTTAATCAACCACAGTGCATCGCCTTTTGGCGTAAAGACAAAGTGGCGCGGCCCTGCCCCTTTCGAGGAGGCGTTGATAAACGGTGGATCGTTAGGCGTCAGCTTTCCCGTTTGATCGTCAAAGCGATACTGATAGATGCGATCCAGCCCCAGATCGGTTGAAAACACATATTTTCCGCTCGGATCGGCGGCGATCATGTGTGCATGAGGGCCGTTATGATCGCTGATAGCGAAACTGCCCTCCGTAGCGGCTTCCGGCTTCGCCGCACCCGGCTCACCCTGATCCTGATGTTTGTCCGTGGCATCACCCAGGCTGCCATCGGCTTTGACCGGCAGAACGGCAATCGATCCGCTGACGTAGTTTGCCACCAGCAGATGGCGACCATTTGGCGTCAGCGAAAGGTAAACCGGCCCTGCGCCACCGGAAGCCACCTGATTGAGCTCACTCAGTTCGCCGTTGTCATTCACCCGCAGCGCCTGCACCACGCCCTGCTCCACTTCACTTGCCAGATAGAGCGTTTTGCCATCGTGCGAGACGGTAAGCTGTGCAGCATTCGGCAACGTGCTGACCAGCGTTTTCTTCGCCAGCGCGCCGCTTTGCGGATCGACGGTAAAACGGTACAGCCCTTCACCGTTAGGATTATAGGTTCCCACCCAGGCGTAATGAGTCTGGGCAACGGCGGAAGTAGCAAGCAGAGAGAGTGAAGCGACAAGCAGATTACGGGTGTGCATGGTGGCTCCTGATCATTATCCCCTCTCCCACAGGGAGAGGGTTAGGGTGAGGGACTACTTAACTAACTTTTTCGTCATCGCAAGCAGCGTACGCACATCTTCCGGGCGCGTGTCGCCGCTGGCGGCGTCGATAATTGAACTGTAAATATGCGGGATGATTTTGCTCACGCCCGCGTCCAGGGCGATCTGCAGGATCTCTTCGTAATTTTCCAGATCAATACCGCCGGTTGGCTCCAGCCAGAAGTCGTGGCGGGCACAGGCTTCTGCCACCGCTTTGTATTCGTCACGACACTTCAGGCCACCCATTGGGAAATATTTAATGGAGCTACCGCCAAAATCTTTCAGCAGAGCAATTGCCGTTTCCACCGGAACGATACCGTCCGGTGCCGCGCTGCTCAGCGGACCGGTAGAGATTTTCACCATGCCGACGGTTCCGGTTGGAGAAACCAGACCGTTGACCACGGAGTCGTTTTGTCCCAGCAGCGCGCGGCTGGTTGCGACGCCAGTAAAGACCTGGTTCACGTGCTGCGGCTGCACCTGGCGGGAGATTTCACTCACCATCGCCGACTGGTTCGGATCGCCCGCCCCCAGGCCAACGGACAGCGCGTTATCAATAAGCTGAGCGTATTCACGCATATCAGCAACGGCGCTTGCCACATCCGGGTAATTTTTGGAGAGCACGCCCACCAGCACATGACCTTCTGCCGCTTCATAAATAGCGCTGGTATTGGCTTTAGAGCCCGCCAGTACGTTCAGGCAAACGCGGTCACGGTAAAAGTTGGGGGTCAGTTTCATGCGTTTTTCTCCTGTCCTAATACTTCACTAATGCGGCGGTAAACAATGTTCAGCTGGTCAGCATTCACGCTGCGCACGTCCGCTTCGATAATCCCTTCGTTGGCCTTGTAGCCACGGAAGTAAATAGCGTACTCACCCTGTTTCAGCGCATTCACCAGCTCGCCGGTGCCGATGCCGGTAATGGCTTCGTCGAACTTAATCTCAGTGCGCGCGATATCGCGGCCTGCGCTGTCCCAGACCACGCGTGCCGTCACGCCGTGACGGGTGTTGAGTGCTTCAATAAATGGCGTCATCTTCGCTACCATCTCAGCACCGCTCTCTTTGGTTGCCGTCAGGTAGTGTTCGATGGCGCAGGTCAAACCCAGAATACCCTCTTTACCGACCTTCATCGCACGGCCAATGCCCGCCGTCTGGCGTTTCACCCACTCAACGTACTGGGTTTTGCCAATCACCAGGCCGCTGGTTGGCCCTTCGATCGCCTTCGCGCCGCTGTAAATCACCAGGTCCGCACCGGAACGGTAGTAAACGTGCAGATCTTCTTCTGCTGCGGCATCCACAATCAGCGGCAGGGCGTGTTTACGCGCCACAACCGCCGCCTGCTCAACGCTGAGCATGCTTTTCTGCACGCAGTGGTGAGATTTGATGTAGAGAATTGCCGCCGTACGCGGAGTAATCGCCGCCGCCAGCTGATCGGCTGAGCATTCGTTGGCATAGCCCGCTTCCACCAGCTTACCGCCGCCCAGTGCGACCATGGTGCCCACCGGCGCGCCAAAGTTCACGTTGTGGCCTTTCGGTAGCACAATCTCGTTGTTCTCAATCGGGGTAACGTGCAGGTTTTCCAGCAACCAGTCGCTGTCTTTTACCAGCACTGCCGCCACGGACTGGGCAATCCCCGCAGACGCGCAGGAAACCACTGTCGCGCCTTCTACATCCAGCAGTTTCGCGATGTATTCACCGGTTTTGTTGACCAGATCCTTCATCTCGAAATAGTGATTCATGCCGTCCATCGCCGCCTGCACCACTTCCGGGCGCGGCGTAGAGACACCCAGCGCCGTCATGCGGCCAGAGGTGTTGATGACTTGCTTTAAGTGGTATTTCTCATAAATCGAAGGCATGTTCCGTGCTCCCTTGTTCTGTCATGTAGCCCTTGCCCGCGCGGATCGCGGCAAGCGGCACCAAAATGTGTTCAGCCTGCAGACTGTCGTTTTCGGCATCGGTTAATACCGTTGGCTGGCGCTTAATGGTGAACAGCGTCAGGTCGGCGTCGAGTCCGGGCTCGATACGCCCTTTGCGCGACAGGTGCAGGCTGTCGGCGGCGTTCGCGGTCACGCAGTCAATCACCTGCGGCAGTGACATACCGATGGTGAGGAACTTCGACATCACGCTCGCCAGCGACCCTACCGGGCCATTAATGCGGTTACGGCAGTAGATATCCGAGCTGATGGTGTGCGGCAGAATGCCCATCGCGATGGCGCGTTTTGCCACTTGAAAGCTAAAGCTCGCCGTACCGTGGCCCACGTCCAGACGTACGCCGCGTTTCAGGGCGCTGGTGATGGATGCGCGCAGCTCGCCAGATGGGGTCAGAATGCGGTTCGGTTTGCCGTTGTAGCAGTGGGTAATGATGTCGCCGGAACTCAGTAGCTCAGCGATTTCGTCAAGATTTGGCGGGTTGTTGCCAATGTGCACCATCAGCGGCAGGTCGCCATTCTCTTTCTGGATTTCTTTGGCGCGTTCCAGCGGCGTAATACCATTTTCACCTACCACACTGCTACTCATACGCGCTTTCAGGCCGACGATGAAATCCGGGTAGCGTTTTACCGCCTGCTTCACGGCATCCGCGTCAATATTGGCCATATTGGCCAGTTCGTTCTGGGCTATCAGCCCCACACGGGAGATGTTCAGCAGGGCAAAGACCTCAGTAAAGGCTTTGCGGGTGATTTCGTAAAAATCGTCCACGTCATCCGCGCCGGTACTGCCTGCATCCACCACGGAGGTGACGCCAGTAGCAATACCTACGCTATCTGGTTCATCCTGATAAATCGGGGAGTTCGGGTAACAGTGAACGTGGGAGTCAATCCAGCCCGCGCTGACGAACACATCGCCGTTCAACTCAACCGTTTTACGGGCAGGGGCAGTAATCTCGCCCAACACCGCGATTTTCCCGTCCTGAATGGCGATATCGGTCAGGGTATCGTCGGCAAGGCGCGCACGGCGCAGGAGTAAATCAAACATGAGGATCTCCTGATAAGACGGGCGCCGGAGCACCCGTGGGTATTAAAGGGCGACCGGGAACAGCCAGCCCAAAATCATTGCGCCGAGGATGGCGCCACCGGTAATCGGTTTCTGCCAGATGTAGAACAGCAGCGCGCCCACCAGCGAACCGACGCCGATAGGAATGGAGGCGGTCATGGCACTGAGGATAATCAACGGCCCGAGGAAGCGGCCGGAAGCGTTACCCGCGCCCATCATCACGTCCGCACCGTAGGTAGAATTGCTCTGATTGATGGTGAACTTACGCGCCAGAATGATGACGTAGCCAATCGCCAGACCAATCACCAGGCCGGTGATCAGCGCGGCAATAAAGTTGGTCACCGGGAACATGATGCCCGCGCCCAGCAGCAGCGCCGGGACACCGAGGCCCACGCCGGTCTGGATCGCCCCGCCGATATCGAGAATACCGACCAGAGACCCTTCGATAATACGGGCGAACAGGAAGCTCGCACCGAACGCTGCCACCGCGCCGTACACACCGGTATCAATCCCTGCTTTCAGCATCGCCACGAAGGCCACTTCGTTAAACGCACCAATGCCGTAGAGGTAGTACATGTGCGTCCCGGCGAACACACCGGAGGAGAGCAAGCCAACGAAGATCGGGAACGACCAGTCGGCATACCAAAAACCTTTATTCTGTTCCATGTAGAGGCTCCTGTTATTTACCGCTGAGCGAGTTGTGGATCATGTCGAGCCAGTTCGGCACGGTCAGATGGAAGGATTCGATCATCTTCATGTCGAAGCCGCGGAAGAAGCCACTCAGTACGAAGAGCAGGACGATAGCCGCCATCATCACTTTGGTGACATGGTTCCAGCCGCTCTCTTCGACGCCTTTACCGATCAGGATCCCCAGTACCAGGCCCGGTACGGCGTTCCCCATAATCAGCTGCGCCGCGCCGCCGAAAATGGTGGCCCAGAAGCCCGACTTTTTGCCCGCATCGATAGCCGCCAGCCAGAAGATCACCGGCATCACGGTGTTCACCAGCAGGTTTGCCGCCGGTACCAGTACCTTCACGGCAGTGACCTGAAGTGCCGCTGGCACGGAGGAAGCGGTAAGGTTAAGGAAGGTCACGACGATCATACCGATCACGCCGCAGGCAATCGCCATTTTGCGTGGGTCGTGCAGCGTTTCGCCGACGTTACGGTTTTTGATCATCAGTGCAGCAGCACCCCAGTTCGGGATGATGCGGTGGTCAACGTCCTGTGTGAAGGCACCTGCGGCGACGGAAGAAGCCCAGGCGTTAAAGAAGAAGCCTAACCCAAAGGAGAAGTGAGAAGCCGGATCCCCTTCGCAGGAGTTCAGTTCCCCCAACGTACGAAACGCGCCCATACCCTGTGTGGTAGGCGCATGAAACATGCGTGCAGCCCCGGCACCCACACCGACGCCAACCAGGCCGCCAATGATGAGCGATTTTATTAATATAATTAAGAACATCAGTCTGCCCTTTTATGAATAATCAGCGTTGCGTGACGAAATCCACCTGATCGAGATTGATGGCAGTCACGTTGACGGTCACATCCAGCTCCACGCTGTAGGTGCGTCTTTCCCGGCGCAAAAAGAAGAACAGAAACGCTTCTTTACGCACCGCTTCTTGCGCCTGAACGACCTGCACATCCTGTGGCTCAATACGCAGTAAGATATGCGGTGACGCTTTCATCACCGCGGCCTGAACGTGGTTGAGCGCGTCGGCAAAGGCGCGCGCTTTGGCGTCGCCTTTCCCCTTCACTCTCACCGTGGTCGTGAATTGTTCTTTCATGCTTATGCGCCGTATTTCTTCTGCCACGCCTGCACCAGACGTTCACCCAGCTCTTCTTTATCCATAAAGCCAAAGCCCAGCACGTTGCAGCCTTCGTTGATGGCGGTCACGCCCTCTTCCACGGAACGCATACCGTATTTGGCTTTGTAGCCATATTTGGTCTGGGCGGTGATAGCACCCGCGCCACCGCTGCCGCAGAAGGAGATGCCGAAGGTGGCGTTTTCCGTTTTCATGACGTCGCCGAGTTTCATGTCTGCCGCCATACCCGGTACGACAACCGCGCGTCCACCTGCTTTCTCAACACCTGCAGCCACTTTCTGACCTTTACCCAGGCGATCACCAATCACGACTGTAATCTGTTCCATGTATTGCTCCTTAAAGGCTGTCTTTTGCGACTTCAAAGTGAACGGAGAGCAGCCAAGCTTCTTCATCAGGAAGATTGCCAAACTGCGCGACCACTTCACGGGCGAGCCGCATTGAATCCGGTGAAATTTCGTCAAACAGTTCCGCTTCAACCTCCGGTAATGGCTCGCCGGTCACCGACCGGTGCGCCATTGCGCGAACGTGGGAGGTCAGCATCTGTTCCTGTACTGCGTTGGGGATGATGTTGTGCCGGGCCAGCAGGGCATAAACCTGCTGCAGCATGGTGTTAGCGAGCTGTTCTGTTTGCTTCGCCTGATCCCCAACGTCGTTCATTACCGCTCCGTTAATCACTCGTCTTACCCCGTTAATGGCTCTGGAATAAAACTAACGTTGGGGGGGAATTGTTTGTAGCGAGTTGTTTTCCACTTCGAAGTGGAAAGGCGAGCCGCAGCAGTGATCTGTGCCACATAAATGCGGTGAATTTGGATAAACAGCTTTATTTTCGTGATGAATATCACGCTATTAAGCGGCGGTAAACAGGTTAGCGGAGTGGAAAAGTTTCCGAGCAGGCTCGTAGAAATGTGACGTGGATAAGGTTTTGTTATGGGGATTCGCTAGAGTGGCGGCGGGTGCTTGAGACTGACCGTCTCAGGCATGGGACGGAAAGTGGAAAGCCCCGCCTGACAGAAAATCAGGGCGGGGGCTCGAAACGACACGTCCAACCGTGGAGTTCGCTACCTCGCCCGCTTTTAAAGCAAGGAGGCATCCATGAAACGCAGAAACCCAAGTATCGGGATTTTGATGATTATTTCTTTGACAATAATCATCTTAACGCTGGTGACGAGGAAAACACTGTGCGAGATCCGTTTTCGAAACGGTTCGCTTGAAGTGACAGCGCGGATGGATTGTCGCTCCGGCCAGTAGGGAGCAAGGATGCGGGGGTGCTTAATGCACCTCCGCATACGGGGAAAGGACGTACAGCTCAGGCACCCAATTAACGATACTTTTTGTGATACGTGTTGCGTGTAATCACAAACTGCTCAGCAGCGGCCTGGGCCTCTTTCACTTTGCCTTCGTTGGCAAGTTTCAGCGCACCGTCGATTTGCCCTACCAGCACATCAAAGCCGTGACGGTAGTCTTTCATTTCTGCGCTATCCGCCGCTTTGCTTTCCAGCTTCGGTGGCGTCGCTTTTTGCGCGTCCAGCGCCGCTTCACGCATTTTGGTCAGTGCGTCTTTCATTTCCGCCGCATTGTCCGTTTTCTGCACCACCTTCAGGTTTTGACCGAGGATGCCCATGTCTTCTTCAAGATCGGCAGCAAACGCAGAAGAGCCAATAACCAGCGTTGAAGCCGCGACGATCGCTAACAGATGTTTACGCATTGCTCACTTCCTTTTTTATTATTAAAACGCCTTTACGGGTATTACTGGCCGGCGATTTTCATTTCCGGCAGAAGTACAGAACCACACTGTATGTTGCTACGTGTTTCAATATCGTTACCGACCGTAACAATATTGCGCCACATATCTTTCAGGTTACCGGCGATGGTAATTTCGCTTACCGGATACTGGATTTCTCCATTTTCCACCCAGAAGCCCGCCGCACCGCGAGAGTAATCCCCGGTAATACCACTTACGCCCTGGCCCATCAGTTCGGTCACCACCAGACCGGTGCCCATCTCTTTGAGCATCTGCTCAAAGTTGAGGCCCTGTCCGGCGATACGCCAGTTATGGATACCACCCGCATGACCGGTGCTTTTCAGCCCCAGCTTGCGCGCGGAGTAGTTGGTCAGCAGCCACTGAGTCAGCACACCGTCTTTAATGATATCGCGACGTTCCGTGCGCACGCCTTCACTGTCGAATGGCGTGGAGGCCAGCCCTTTCAGCAGATGCGGGTGCTCTTCGATGGTCAGCCATTCAGGCAGGATCTGCTTGCCCAGCGAGTCGAGCAGGAAGGTTGATTTACGGTACACAGAACCACCGGCAATGGCCCCTACCAGATGACCCAACAGGCCGGTCGCCACTTCATTGGCAAAAATCACCGGGGCTTTCATGGTGGAGAGTTTGCGCGGTGACAGGCGTGACAGCGTGCGTTCGGCACACTCTTTACCCACCCACTCCGGAGACTGCAAATCCCCCAGCGCGCGGCCAATGGTGTAGGCGTAGTCACGCTCCATGTCACCATTCTCTTCGGCGATGACACAGCTGGAGAGTGAATGACGGGTTGAGCAGTAGCCCTGCAGCATGCCATGGCTGTTACCGAACACTTTAATGCCGTAGTGGCTGTTGAAGCTGCCGCCTTCGGTATTGGTGATGCGTTTATCCGCCTGCAAAGAAGCCTGTTCAGCACGCGCCGCCAGCTCGATCGCCTCGTCCGGGGTGACCTCTGCCGGGTGGAAAAGATCGAGATCCGGGGCGTCAAACGCCAGCAGATCTTTATCGGCAACGCCAGCGTAAGGATCCGGGGAGGTATAACGGGCGATATCCAGCGCCGCCTGCACCGTACGGGCAATCGCATCCGGGCTGAGATCGGTCGAGGAGGCGCTGCCTTTGCGATTCTGGTGGTACACCGTGATGCCAAGCGCGCCATCACTGTTGAATTCTACATTCTCCACTTCGCCATAGCGGGTGCTCACGCTAATGCCGGTGGTTTTGCTGACCGCCACTTCGGCGCCATCTGATTTACCTGAAGCGAGCGTCAGCGCGGTGGAGACGGCTTCTTCCAGAATCTTACGCTGCGCTTCAACTTGTGAGGTTACTTTCATCGCAAATGCCATACTGTAAGAGAGAGTTAACTGAAGTCTAACAGAGAACCGTTTTTCAGTGCGCGTCTTAACTGGTAACATTAGCCTCTTTTTTTAAGGAGCCTGACATGACTAAGCAGCCCGAAGACTGGCTCGACGACGTTCCCGGTGATGACATCGAAGACGAAGATGATGAGATCATCTGGGTCAGTAAAAGTGAAATTAAACGTGACGCCAAAGAGTTAAAACAGCTTGGCGCGGAAATGGTAGAACTGGGTAAAAACGCGCTGGATAAGATCCCGCTCGACCAGGATCTGCGTGATGCCATTGAACTGGCACAGAAAATCAAAAAAGAAGGCCGTCGTCGCCAGCTTCAGCTTATCGGCAAAATGCTGCGTCAGCGCGACGTTGATCCGATCCGCCAGGCGCTGGACAAGCTGAAAAACCGCCATAACCAGCAGGTTGCACTGTTCCATAAGCTGGAGCAGATCCGCGACCGTCTGATTGAACAGGGTGATGACGCCGTACCGGAAGTACTGAACCTGTGGCCGGATGCCGACCGCCAGCAGCTGCGTTCCTTGATCCGCAATGCGAAGAAAGAGAAAGAAGGGAATAAGCCGCCGAAGTCCGCGCGCCTGATTTTCCAGTATCTGCGCGAGCTGTCAGAAAACGAAGAGTAATCCCCTCTCCCCATAGGGGCGAGGGAGAAAAGAATGTAGGCCCGGTAAGCGCTAGCGCCACCGGGCTCTTTTTTACTCTGCGGCCTCGGCTTTCTTCGCCAGACCATCAAGCAGCTTCTGGTGGATGCCACCAAAACCACCGTTGCTCATTACCAGAATGTGGTCTCCCGGTTGTGCGGCTTTCACCACCATATCCGCAAGCACATCCACATCTGCACTCCAGTGCGCAGGCTGAATACAGGCATCAGCCACTTCCGCTACCTGCCATGGAATATGCTGCGGCTGCAGCAGGAAGACCTCATCGGCACGGCCTAACGATGGCGCGAGATCGTCTTTGCAGATGCCCATTTTCATGGTGTTCGAGCGCGGCTCCAGCACAGCCAGAATGCGCGCGGTACCGCCCACTTTGCCGCGTAAGGCCGCAAGCGTTGCCAGAATGGCGGTTGGGTGATGTGCGAAATCGTCGTACACCGTGACACCATTGGCCTCACCGCGCAGTTCAAGACGACGACGGGCGTTGATAAACGAACCCAGCGCATTGGCCGCATCCGCAGGCAACACGCCCACATGGCGTGCAGCAGCAATCGCCATCAGGCCGTTGTGCATGTTGTGTTCGCCCACCAGGCCCCACTTCACCTCGCCCACTTTTTCACCGTCGAGCAGGACTTCCCACTCGGAGGCATCGACGTTGAGTTTTTTCGCCTGCCAGTGGCCCTGTTCGCCCACCAGCTCCTGTTCGCTCCAGCAGCCCATCGCCATGGTCTGCTTCAGGTTGATGTCGTTTTCCGGCAGGATGATGCGTCCCTGGCCCGGAACAATGCGCACCAGGTGGTGGAACTGTTTCTGAATCGCTTTCAGATCGTCAAAAATATCCGCGTGATCGAACTCGAGATTGTTGAGGATCAGTGTGCGCGGGCAGTAGTGTACAAACTTCGAACGCTTGTCGAAGAACGCGCAGTCATACTCGTCAGCCTCGATCACAAAGAACGGGCTGTCACCCAGACGGGCAGAAACATCGAAATTACCCGGCACACCACCAATCACGAAGCCCGGCTTGTAGCCACAGGCTTCAAGGATCCAGGTCGCCATACCGGCAGTCGTGGTTTTGCCGTGCGTTCCGGCAACAGCAACCACCCAGCGGTCACGCAGGACGAAATCATGCAGCCATTGTGGGCCGGACATGAACGGAATATTGCGTTCCAGCACCGCCTCAACACACGGGTTCCCACGCGTCATGGCGTTACCAATGATCACCAGATCCGGTTCAGGATCCAGCTGGCTGGCATCGTAGCCCTGAATCAAAGAGATGCCCTGTTTCTCCAGAAGTGTGCTCATTGGCGGATACACATTGGCGTCCGAACCTGTCACTTCATGGCCCAGCGAGCGCGCCAGCATTGCCAGTCCGCCCATGAAAGTGCCACAAATCCCCAATATATGAATGCGCATACGTCACTATCCTTCTTCAATGTGGCGCACATTTTACTCACATGTTAGCGGCTGTGAAATGCATTTCAGGTAAATCCGTATGCTGCTGGCGCGATTCACCACTGCGATACTATTTGAATATTTGTTAAGATTGTTGGGCTTTAGTCGTTTTAGTGAACATACAATCGCTCTACTCACAAAGATGCAGGGAAAGTGTTATGAAAACGTTAGGTGAATTTATTGTCGAAAAGCAGCACGAGTTTTCTCATGCTACGGGTGAACTCACTGCTTTGCTGTCGGCAATAAAGCTGGGCGCTAAGATCATCCATCGTGATATCAACAAGGCCGGTCTGGTCGATATCCTGGGTGCCAGCGGTGCCGAGAACGTTCAGGGCGAGGTTCAACAGAAACTCGATCTGTTCGCAAATGAAAAACTGAAAGCTGCACTGCGCGCACGCGACATCGTGGCGGGTATCGCCTCCGAAGAAGAAGATGAAATTGTTGTTTTCGACGGGTGTGAACACGCTAAATACGTTGTTCTGATGGATCCGCTGGACGGCTCCTCTAACATCGACGTTAACGTTTCTGTAGGTACTATTTTCTCCATCTACCGTCGCGTCACGCCTGTTGGCACGCCAGTGACTGAAGAAGATTTCCTGCAGCCGGGCGTGAATCAGGTTGCTGCCGGTTACGTCGTGTATGGCTCCTCCACCATGCTGGTGTATACCACCGGGTGTGGGGTTCACGCCTTTACGTACGATCCTTCACTGGGCGTTTTCTGTCTGAGCCAGGAACGCATGCGCTTCCCGGAGAAGGGCAACACCTACTCCATCAACGAAGGAAACTACATCCGATTCCCGAACGGCGTGAAGAAGTACATCAAATTCTGCCAGGAAGAAGATAAAGCCACTCAGCGTCCTTACACCTCCCGCTATATCGGCTCTCTGGTCGCGGATTTCCACCGTAACCTGCTGAAAGGCGGTATCTACCTCTATCCAAGCACTGCAAGCCACCCGGACGGGAAACTGCGCCTGCTGTACGAATGCAACCCGATGGCGTTCCTGGCCGAACAGGCTGGCGGCAAGGCGAGCGACGGTAAAGAGCGTATTCTGGAAATCGTGCCAGAAAGCCTTCACCAGCGCCGTTCGTTCTTCGTCGGCAACAACCATATGGTTGAAGACGTTGAACGTTTTATTCGTGAGTATCCGGACGCGTAATACCTTTCTTCAGGGGAGCCCATCTGGCTCCCCTGGTCATTTATATATTTAACCGTATAAGTGTTTATAAAAAACACGCTTTAATATTCATCACTGCTCCTGCATTATTTCCATAACAGTTTGGCAAATATTTCGTGGAGCAGAATCGCAATGAAAAATTATTCCCGTGCTAATACCGGCATTGATTTAAATCTTATCCCGGTATTTATTGAAGTTGTCCGCTGCGGCAGCATGGCAAAAGCCTCTTTGCGCCTGGAGATGTCCCGTCCTGCGGTCAGTCTGGCGTTGAAGCGCTTTAATCAACTGTTTGATGAGCCGCTATTTTTCCGCAAAGGTTTATATCTTGAGCCGACAGAAAATGCGTTAGCCTTAACCAGCGCACTGGAAATGTTAGTGGGTAATATTCACGATAATATTGCTGAAGTAAATTCAGGGAAGAATAAAACCCCGACACATCATGCACCGGGGCTGGATAATATTATGCTGCAGTCTGAGCCGACAGTTTGAATGATGACATGGCTTCCATCAACTGGCGCGACTGCTCCTCAAGAGAGCGGGTCGCGGCGGAAGATTGTTGTACCAGCGCTGCATTCTGCTGCGCGGTCTCATCCATCTGATTCACCGCTATATTCACCTGCTCAATACCACGACTCTGCTCCTGGGATGCAGTCGCAATTTCGCGCATCAGTTTCGTCATGCGCAGCACTTCGGTTGCGATCTCATCCATGGTTTCGCCAGCCTGCTGGGCCAGTTCGCTGCCCTCGCTGACGTGGGTCTGGGAATCACTGATAAGCGCTCGGATCTCTTTCGCTGCATCGGCACTGCGGCTGGCAAGGTTTCGCACTTCGCCCGCGACGACGGCAAACCCGCGTCCTTGCTCACCCGCGCGCGCCGCTTCCACGGAGGCGTTCAATGCCAGAATATTGGTCTGGAAGGCAATGCCGTCGATAACACTGAGAATGTCCGCGATACGTGCCGAACTGCCGGAGATATCACGCATTTTTTCAATCACGTAGCAGACCATTTCGCTGCCGTGATCGGCCGTATCCGACACTGACTTGGCCAACTGGTGAGCCTGCTCGGCATTATCGGCGTTGAGTTTCACCGTAGCGGTGATCTGTTCCATGCTGGCGGCGGTCTGCTCCAGCGATGTGGCAGTCGATTCCGTACGCTCAGCAAGATCCCTGTTCCCCGCCGTCAGCTCACGGCTGCCGGTATCAATTTGCGAGCTGGCATCACGTACCCGCAAAACCGAGTTCATCAGCGAATGGCGCATCTCTTCAATAGCCGCATTCAGGCGATTAAATTCCTGGCTTGCCGGTGGATTCAGCGTGTGGGTTAAATCGCCTGCCGCCACATTCTCCAGTTGAGCAATCGAGGTCGAGAGCGGTTTGAGCAACATGTGGCGCAGTACCAGCCAGGCCAGCACAATAATGCCTGCCGTCAGCAGTGCCGCCACTACGATCAGGATCAGAACCCGATTTTTGCTGGACTGCACGGCACTCACTTCCGCTTTGCCCCGCGCTTCACTCCATTTCTGGAAGGCCTGCATATCGTTATCAAATTGGGAGGCCACCGGAATCAGCTTATTTTCCAGAAGGTCGTAATAACTGTCCGCGCTCTGTTCGTTCAGCGCTTTCAGCATCGGGTTGATCCCTTGCTGGTTATACGTCGCCAGGCTGGCCGCCACTTTATCGAGCAGTTGTTGCCCTTGCTCGTCGGCCACACCGCCGTCGATCACGCCTTTTAGCGTTTTCTGGGCCAGGACAACTTCCTGATTGATATTTTTTACCGATTTGGCCGCATCATCCAGCATACCGATTTCCATCATTCGGACGGCCTGACCCGCTTCATTGCGGGCGCGGAGGATCAGCGTATAGCCGGAATTAAGCTGCACCATCTGTTCACCCTGAAGGTGGTTGATGCGCTGTAGTGAAGAAGAACTCTGTGTGAGGGCATAAATGCCAATACCGCTGACAATCAGCAGCAGAAGGGTCATAACGGCCAGTAAAGAGAGCAAGCCGGTACGAATCGATAGCGTTTTAAGCATGATATTATTTCCGGTAGCGAGATATTTCTGGGCATAAAAAAAGAGTATCGGCCGCTACCGGAAAATGTTTAGACTTTAAGCAAATTCAGCGTGTTATCGCTCTGTTACTGATGTGTTTACGCGTGTAACCGTCGAGCTTTGACGATTCTCCCAGAGCACAGTCAGACCACGCTGCAGGGCGATAAAAATAAACAGCAAAATGCCGATGGCAATCTTGGTCCACCAGGAGCTGAGCGTGCCGTCAAAGTTAATGTAGGTTTGTATCAGGCCCTGGATTGCCACGCCAAACAGCGTCCCCAGTACCGTCCCCACACCACCACTGAGCAACGTTCCACCGATCACCACCGAGGCGATGGCATCCAGTTCTACCCCTACGCCTGCCAGGGCATAACCCGCCTGGGTATAAACAGAGAAGACGATACCCGCCAGCGTTGCCAGCCCGGTTGAGAGCATATAGATGCGGATGGTCGTGCTGCGGGTGGAGATCCCCATCAGGTTTGCTGACGTGGCGTTGCCGCCAATGGCATAAACCTGATTGCCAAACCGGGTACGATGGGCAAGGAAGATCCCAATGACCACGACGCCCAGCATCAGTAACCCCATCGCGCTCAAACGTCCACCGCCGGGTATTTTCCACGCCAGGCTGGAGAGCGTGTCGTACACCGGATGGTTAATCGGAATAGATTCTTCCGATACCAGATAACTCACGCCGCGAAGGAAGAACATCCCGGCGAGGGTAATAATAAAAGCGGGGATTTTCAGCGCATCGATCAGTAGCCCCATAAAGGCACCAAACGCGCACCCCATCACCAGCACCAGCGGGAAAGCCACCAGCGGTGAGATCCCCCAGAAACCGATCGCCTTCGCAAGAAACACGCCGGTGAATGCGATCACCGAACCAACGGAGAGATCGATCCCACCGGAAAGGATCACAAAGGTCATCCCGACGGCGATAATGCCTAAAAAAGCGTTATCGGTCAGGATATTGCAAATCACACGCGTGGAGGCAAACCCCGGGAACTGGGTCAGACAGTAGAGATAGCCCAGCACAAACACGCCCAGCGTGATCATTAACGGTAAATTACGTTTTATCATGGCCACGGATCCCCTTAATGATGCTGACAAAGCGCGGTGACTGGACGATCAGCACACAGAGCACAACCACCGCTTTCACCACCTGGTTGAGCTCCGGCTGGAAACCAGAGAGCAGGATCCCGGTGTTCATCCCCTGAATAATCAGCGCGCCAATCACCGAGAGCAGCAGGTTAAAGCGCCCGCCCATCAGCGATCCGCCGCCGATCACCACCGCCAGGATCGCATCCAGCTCCAGCCAGAGTCCTGCGTTGTTGGCATCGGCTCCACGAATATCTGCCGCGACGATCACCCCGGCAATGGCGGCGCATATGCCGCTCAGCACATAGGTCAGCATCACCATCAACCGGGTATTGACCCCGGCGTTACGCGCGGCACGAATGTTGATCCCGACGGCCTCAATGAACATGCCCAGTGCCGTTTTGCGGGTAAAGAGCCAGAACACTACCAGCGTCACCAGGGCAATGATCACCGGAGTCGGGAAGAACAGCAGTTTGCCGCTGCCAAGCCACGCCAGGCCCGGAGAGTTAAAGGTGACGATCTGCCCGGATGTGATCAGTTGCGCCACACCGCGCCCGGCGACCATTAAAATCAGGGTGGCGACAAACGGCTGGATCTTGAGGACTGCCACCAGAATACCGTTCCACAGCCCGGCGAGTACGCCAGTGCCTAAGGCGGCAAGCAGCACCACCGGCAGGCTGTGCCCGGCCACGGTCATTGAGGCTGCCGTAGCCCCGGCGATAGCCATCACCGCGCCGACGGAGAGGTCAATCCCGCCAGTGGCAATGACCAGCGTCATACCAATCGCCAGCAGCGCCACCGGCGCCGCACGGTTCAAAATATCGATCGGGCTGCCAAACAGACGGCCATCCTGGACAATAATCTGGAAGAAATGCGGCGCGACAAGGCTGTCCACCAACAGTACCACCAGCAGTGCCGCAATTTGCGGTGTGCCAGTTGGCCAGTTGAAGCGGCGCTTTGACCCCCCTGTTTGCGAAAGCGAACGAGACATCACAATTCACTCCTTACGCCGCGATGGCATTCATGATCGCCGGAACGGACAGTTTATCCAGCGGGATCTCTGCCACCTGTTTACGATCGCGCATGATGATAACGCGATCGGCATACCCCACCAGCTCCTCCAGCTCAGACGATATGACCAGCAGCGCCAGGCCGTCCGCACACAGCGTTTCAATAAGCCGGATGATTTCAGCGTGCGCGCCGACGTCAATCCCGCGCGTGGGTTCATCGAGGATCAGGAACTGAGGTTTGGTCAGCAGCCAGCGCGACAACAAGACCTTCTGCTGGTTACCACCCGAAAGGAATTCAATGGGTTGTTCCGCGCTCGGGGTACGAATGCCAAGCTGGCGGATAAAGCGTTCGGCAATGGCGTTTTGCTCCTTGCGCGGGATTGGCCTCAGCCAGCCTCGCTGCGCCTGTAGCGCCAGAATGATATTCTCCCGCACCGAAGCGGCGGCAATGATACCGTCCGTTTTTCTGTCTTCCGGACAGAAGCCAACACCCAGACACGAGGCCTGATGCGGCGAGCGCAGCGTTTGCAGTTTGCCTTTGATTAATGCGGTGCCACTGTCTGCTGGCTTAATCCCGAAGATGACTTCGGCGGTTTCTGTACGTCCCGAGCCTAACAATCCGGCCAGACCTACAATTTCGCCAGGACGAACCTCCAGGTTAAATGGTGAAATAGTCCCTTTTTTGCCGAAATCACTGAAAGCCGCGACGGGTTTTTCACTCAGCAACGTGCGACCGGCGCGCTGTAGAGCATTGGTCTCCAGCTCGCGCCCGAGCATCATTTTGACCAGTTCAATCTGGGGTAATTCATGAGTTTCCCGACAGCCGACAAAACTGCCGTTACGCAGTACCGTAATGCGATCGCTCACTTCATACACCTGGTCGAGGAAATGGGTCACGAAGATCAGGCTCACGCCCTGATCGCGCAGCTGGCGCATCAGGGTAAAGAGCATTTCCACTTCCTGGGTATCGAGACTGGCAGTGGGCTCATCGAGGATCAGTACTTTTGCGGAGAGATCGATAGCGCGACAAATCGCGACGATTTGCTGCATGGCAACAGAAAAGCGGTTCAGCGGCTCGCGAACGTCAAGAGAAAAGCCATAGGATTCCATCAGCTTTGTCGCCCGCGCCTCCATCTCCTTGCGGCGCAGCAGACCAAAGCGTCGTGGTTCACGGCCAATAAACAGATTATCTGCCACCGACATATTCGGCAGCAGGTTCACTTCCTGATAGACCGTCCCAATCCCAAGCTGCTGGGCGTGAGCGGTATTTTTTGGCGAAATGGCATTGCCTTCCAGCCAGATAGTGCCGCGATCGGCATGATAGACGCCAGTCAGGGCTTTAATCAGTGTCGACTTCCCTGCCCCGTTCTCACCCAGCAGAGCCATAATCTCACCGCGCCGCAGGCTGAAATCAACGTTATTCAGCGCTTTTACGCCAGGAAAGTATTTACTCAAGCCCTCTGTGCGGAGGATTTCCTGATGTTGTTCCGAGTTCATATTTACGCCTCCGGCACAAATCGTAGGCCGGGTAAGCGTAGCGCTACCCGGCAATTACACTGGATCAGTAGCCCATATTTTTCTTCTTCTCTAACTCTTCTTTTGCTGTGTCAGGAAGGTAGAGTGTGGATTTGGTGATGGTCAGTTTTTCAGGCATCGTGCCGTCTTTCTTGAATTTCTCCAGCGCATCGAATGCCGGACCCGCCATGTTCGGCGTGAGCTCCACGCTGGCGTTCGCTTCGCCGTCCATCATCGCCTTGTAGATGTCAGGCACACCGTCGATTGAGCCGGTGAGGATATCTTTGCCCGGCTTCAGGCCCGCTTCTTTAATGGCCTGAATTGCGCCGATCACCATGTCATCGTTGTGGGCGTAAACCATGCAGATGTTCTTGCCGTTGTTTTCAGCCTTGATAAAGCTCTCCATGACCTCTTTGCCTTTACTGCGCGTAAAGTCACCGGACTGAGAGCGGATAATCTTGATGTTTGGTGCTTTAGCGATAGCCTCAGCAAACCCTTTCTTACGGTCAATGGCCACGCTCGCGCCGACGGTGCCTTGTAACTCAACGACGTTACACGGCTTGCCATCCACCTGTTTCACCAGCCAGTCACCAATCAACTGTCCTTCAAGAATGTTGTTGGCGGTGACGGTGGTCATATAGAGCGATTTGTCTTTGACATCAATGGAACGATCGAGCAGGAAGACCGGGATCTCAGCGTCTTTCGCTTCCTTCAGGACAGGCTCCCAGCCCGTCGCAACGACAGGCGCAATAAAGATGGCATCAACGCCCTGGGCGATAAACGAACGCACGGCTTTGATTTGGTTTTCCTGCTTTTGCTGACCATCGGCGATTTTCAGGGTGATACCACGTTTCTGGGCCTCGCTTTTTGCAACGTTGGTTTCTGCTGCTCGCCAGCCGGATTCAGAGCCGACTTGCGAAAAACCTACGGTTAAAGGGGCGGCCATCGCCATAGACGACATGGCTGCCGAAACTGCTGTGACCAGGAGTAAGCGCTTCCACATATGAACGTCCTCGTAGGGGGATTATTGTTGGTGAAAAGATGTTCTGCGAAATGACTATAGCCAATGAAATATGTAACGAATTGCGTTACATCACACTTCGGAAAAGTGAATAAAACGTTAATCACAAGTTTGTAATCGCTTTCATTTCGCCATGAAAAATGCAGCTGAGTTTATGGATTTTTCTGTCATGGAATCGGTCTGAAAAGTGGGGTTAGCGGTGAGAGAAGGCGAAAACAGGCGGAGACATTCAGCGCGAGTTGGCTATAATACCTGCCACTTGTTTACCATCCATTTTAAAGGACACCGACATGAGCTTACTCAACGTCCCTGCGGGTAAAGAACTGCCAGAAGACATCTACGTAGTTATCGAAATCCCGGCTAACGCAGATCCTATCAAATACGAAATCGACAAAGACACTGGTGCGCTGTTCGTTGACCGCTTTATGTCTACCGCGATGTTCTACCCATGCAACTACGGTTACATCAACAACACCCTGTCTCTGGACGGAGATCCGGTTGACGTGCTGGTCCCAACGCCATACCCACTGCAGCCAGGCTCAGTCATTCGCTGCCGTCCAGTTGGCGTGCTGAAAATGACCGACGAAGCCGGTGAAGATGCGAAACTGGTTGCGGTACCGCACACCAAGCTGAGCAAAGAGTACGATCACATTAAAGATGTGAACGACCTGCCAGAACTGCTGAAAGCGCAGATCAGCCACTTCTTCGAGCACTACAAAGACCTCGAAAAAGGCAAGTGGGTTAAGGTTGACGGCTGGGACAACGCTGAAGCGGCGAAAGCAGAAATCATCGCCTCTTTCGAACGCGCTGCTAAGAAGTAATTCTTACTGCCTGTCGATAAAGCCCCGCTGGCCGGGGCTTTTTTTTGTGCACAAAAAACAACGCCACCTTTCGGTGGCGTTGTCGTTTTTCAGTACTGGTCTCTGTCTAACCAGTTACCGCTTACAATCCGCGTTAACCCTTCGACCGGACGCTGGTAGACATACATCCACGCGCTTCCGTACGGTGTCTGGATCAACTGGCGTGCGTATTCACCGCCCCTGGTGCGCAAGGCATCAAGTTCGGCAAGTGTCGCGTTATCAATACGATAGACTTCACCCTGTACTGTTCCTTCGCCGGGAACCGCGCCTGGATAGTGGCCCAGGCTGTACAACTGGTAGTTCTCGATATTGTAATTCCCCAGCAGCAGGGCATTGGTCATCCAGTGACTGTTGCCTTGCTTGGTTCGTAAACTGCCGTAGACAAATATTCGCATTGCTAAAACTCAAACTGATAGAGCAGATCAAGTGCCTGGTCTACGCCGGACACTGCTTCCAGATATAGCTTAGGCATCAGGCGATAGCGTAACGTGAGTGTTGCCAGTGAGTCAAAGATCCCCACACCATATTTTACCTGCAGACCCGGCAGTACATAGCCGCTGACCACCACCTGCGAGGAGTCACCCACGCCCTGGGTGTCCAGCGCCAGATTGCTTACGCCGAACGTCTCGCCGATTTTACCCACAACCTGCCCACTTTGTGCAACCCCCAGACCCACTAACATTGAGGTCATCGCCGCACTGTCGCTCTGACCGCTGTCCAGACCTTGTCCACGCAACAGGTAAGAAAGAGCTTCCTGTTGTGACATCGCCGGGTCAGAGAAGATTTCCGCCTTCGGTTCGTCGGCAGAACCGGTGACGCGTACACCTGCGATGACGTCGTTTTCCGTCGCTTCCGGGTTACGAATCGCTTCGATATTCAACAGAGGTTGATCCGGTGGACCGGAGAACAACAGTTCACCTTTACGCACAATTAAATCCTGACCATAGGCATGGAAACGCCCTTCAGGAATATTAATCTGCCCGTTCAGGCCCAACCCTTGTTTATCCTGCGCCACCTTCAGGTCACCCGTAAGCCTCGCCTTCAGCCCAAACGCATCCAACCGCACGTTATTCCCCACGTGCACGATGAGGTTACTATTGATCGGTATGCCAGCGCTCTTCTGTTCGACAGGTTTCAGATTATCACTGAGCATAACTTCATCACTTGAAACACCCACCGCACTTTCCGGCACGTCGTGAACCACAATGCGAGCCCACGGCACGTCGACGCGTCCGTCAAGTGTGAAGAGGCTTGGCGTGGCTTCAAAGACTACATCAGGTGAAACATCAAGGCGTACCATTGGCGGAACGGTGATGCGTACCTTACTGCCTTTCGCGGCAATACGGGCGCGCCAGTTATCGAGCTGGCTCCAGTCTGCGTCACCGCTCAGATTGATCTGCCCTTGCTGAGTTAATACCGAGCCGCTCAGTGTTGAACTCATACCGTTGAAGTTCATCGCGATCTGGCTCGGCTGCATATCAAACGGCATAAAGTTACCGTCGATATCCACACCGCTGAGCCGCATCTGACCGAACAGCTGCGGGCTCTGTGCGCTGCCAGCCAGACGCAAATTGGCATCCAGCATGCCTGCCGCTTTTTCCCCGCGGTCGAAAATCGGGTTCACCATCGCAAGGTTGAAGTTACGGATGTTGACGTTACCGCCAAGATTACGTCGTCCTTGCGGATCGGAAATCTGCACCTGTCCATCAAACTGACCGTTGTTGGTCAGACGGATAAGCCATCCCAGCTCTGCACGGTTGTTATGCAGATCCGCACTCAGGTTCAGGGTGTCGAAGGCTACCGGCAGCGGCGCATCATTCACCTGTTGCGTCACCTTCACGTTACGACCCGAAAGCGTGACGCTACCCTGTGGCAGCCCTTCTTTTGTGGTATCCCAGGCAACATCGGCCTTCCCGCTAAAGACGCCGCTGGCCTGCGTGGTCTCTGGCATAAACGGCTTCAGCATCGCCAGGTCAAAGCGATTGAGGTTGATCTGCGCGCGCCCTTCCGCCCCTGCATCAATGGTCTGAGGTACACACAGCTCAGCATTTGGGTTGGTCCAGCAGTGTGGCCCGATGCTGATCTTTTGTTCCGCGTTACGGTAGTCCAGCGCAATAGAGCGTGACAGCGCAAGCGGTCCGACTGGCGTGTTGAAGCGGGTGTTATCAAGCAGACCTTTCCAGCGTTCCTCTTTACGGTCAAAGCTTCCTGTCAGGTGAAGCTGCCCGGAGACCGGCTCCCCCTGCACACGCAACTGGAGGTCGTGCTGCTTTTCGTTGCCTTTCGCTTCCAGCGTCACCAGATTGATGTTCACGTCCGGCTGAGCGATACGCTCCACGCGCAGATTCAGATTACCGCCGATCTGATCGGTAGATTTCACATCCCCTTCCACACGAACGCGGGCAACGCTTAGCTCCTGCCAGCGCAGGTTATTGGCGGTGATATCCGCCAGCAGCTGCGGCGCGTCTACCGTGCCACGCACTTTCACTAACCCTTTCGCCGTGCCACCCAGACCCGGCAGAGCATTATCCAGATTCGGCGCGTCGATGGTGGCATCCAGATTGAGCTCTTTCACCCCCAGTTCACCTTTGATATCTGCCGTGTTGCGACCCAGCGCCACGTGCAGCCCAGGGATCATCCACTGCAGGTAACTGTTGCCTTTGACCGAGCCCTCAACGTTAACCTTGTTTTGTTTAACGTTACCGGTGAGCTTAATTTCCGGCACGTCCATCTGCCACGTACCGCCGTACAGACTGCCACGGGTTTTGATCAGGCCATCCAGCTTCGACGGCCAGTCCGGTACCTCTTTGGCGGTGTTAATGCCCGTCAGCTTCAGTTCGCCGCGCCAGCTGATCGCCTGCTGCCAGTCGAGCAGCGCGGTCAGCTCGGTTTTGCCTTCCAGTGCCGCGACGGTCAGCTTGTCGAGATTAACCTGCTGTTCATTGCCTTTTGCATCCAGCGTGATGTTCGCGGGCGGCACGCCCTGCCCCTTCACCGCGGTACGGAATGAGAGTGTGTAATCGGTCATCTTGCCGCTCAGCTTCAGCTTCAGGTCATCGGCCTGGAACTGTTTTTCACCGGTGAACGGCCAGTAAAGCTGTTTACTGACCATTTCAACATTGAGCGGTAACCCCGCTTCTGCCAGCTGAGTTTGCGCCCGCAGGTCCATATCTACCGGGCCGGAAAGATTCACACCGACGTCCAGTTTATCGCGTAGCGCACCGCCCACTTTGACCTTCACTTTTTCGCCTTTCAGCGGGTCAATATTCAGGGCGCTGTTGAGCGTGATGTCCACCGGCCAGTTGTCGCGCAGCAGGGCGTTACCTGAAGCATTCACCGAGCCCTGGTTGGTGTCGATATCCAGCGCGTCGAGCTTCATATTGCCGTCAATGCTGCTGACTTTAAGCAGCATGTTATAGACCGTCAGATCAGTATCGCCGGTCAGGCGCAGCTGCTCGCCTTTGAACTCCTCAATGTTGAGATTCAGCGGCAGATGAACATCGGTCATTTCCGGCAGGACGGGCTTCGAGAAGAGATCTTTCAGCGTTTCACCCAGCGGCTTTTCTTCCGGCTGTGGGTTCTGGATCTTCGGCTCGACGATCTCTTCCTGCGCCACGTCGGCCACTTTCGGCAGCGCGATCAGTAATCCCTGCAGGGACGTCGGCGTCAGGGTGAGGTTTTTCTCCTGCCAGCGCAGGCCGGAGGTGAAATCCATCACGGATACGGTGGTGTCGTCGATTTTGATATTGACGTTATCGAGCGCCACCCGATAGAGCGCGATCGGATACGGCGTGGAGAGATTCAGCGGACCGCTATCTTCTTCCTCGACCGGCGCAGACTTCGGCATTTTCTTTGAATCTATCGCCACGTTTACATCTTTTAGCGACAGATCGTTGACGCATAGCTTGCTGTCCCGCAGACAGCCCAGCTTCACCGCAAGGTGGAACTCCCCGGCGTTGACCGCCACGCCAGGTTGCTCATAGCGAATGTTCTTCAGACGCAGATCGCGCCAGCCGCCTGTCACCTGACCAATTTCAAGTCCCGGCACCCAGCGGTTAGCGGCGTTAAACAGCAGGTGCAGCCCGGTTGTCGTTCCCACCAGAAACGCCACCGTACCGAGCAGCAGTACGATAAAAATCAGCACCCCGAGGCTTATCTTCTTCCATAAACTCATAATTCAGGCCCCAGACCGATGTAAAACTGTAAACCATGCTCTTCTTTGTCGCCCACAGGTACGGCGAAATCGAGCTTGATGGGCCCGACGGGTGACTGCCAGCGCACGCCCACGCCCGCGCCGGTTTTAAAATCGCTGCGGCGGATATCGCTCACCGCTTCGCCACTGTCGACAAACATCGCTCCCCACCATTTACCGCTGACGTTGTATTGATACTCCAGCGAGCCGGTGGCCAGTTTCGACGCACCGATCAGCTTGCCGCTGTCATCTTTTGGTGCAATGGATTTGTATTTATAACCGCGAATGCTACGGTCGCCACCGGCGAAGAAACGCAGATCCGGTGGGACTTTGTCGAAGTCGCCGGTTTCAATCCAGCCGAGGTTGCCGCGCATCACAAAGCGGTGTTTGTCATACAACGTACGGATCCAGACGTTTTGTGCCTGAATCACCGAGAAGTCGACATCGGAACCCCACATGGTGTTGGAGTAATCAATGGAATAACGCTGGGAATCACCCCAGTCAGGCATCAGGCCGCCGCGTGAGCGGGTACGGCTGATCATCACCCCCGGATAGAGCAACATCGTGGTGTTGGTGACGTTGGCCTGAGTAAAGTGGTCGAGACTCCAGCGCAGGTTAATGGCACGCTGCCAGCCGCTGGAGAGCTCCCAGTAGCGTGACAGGGCAAGGGTGGTGGAATCTGACTTAGTATCGTTCAGGTCGGTGCGCTTAAAGCCCCCCTGAACCAGGTAATATTGCTCCAGCGGGTTTTTCAGCAAGGGCATTTTATAGCTGAAATCGAGCTGCTGTTCCGGGGCGGATATACTCGTGCTGGTCGTCAGGCTGTGGCCGTACGAGTTCATCCACGGTTTTTTCCATGTAGCCTTCACGCGCGGGCCGACGTCCGTCGAATAGCCCACACCGGTCTCAATGGTGTTCTCTGTACGCGGTGAGACGACGCCATGCAGCGGCAACACTTTGGTTTTACGCGATTTATCAAATTCTGGTGCAACAACCACGGAGTTAAACCATCCTGTGGCTGAAAGACGACGGTTCAGTTCCGCCAGGTCGCTCGACTTGTAGTAATCCCCTTTTTTGAAGGGCACGAGATTTTGCAGATATTCTTCACGGATTTGCGAACCTTCGAAGGTTACATCGCCAAAACGATAGCGCTCCCCACTGTCGTAATCGATATCCCAGAAGGCCTGGTGTCTGTCCAGCGCAATACCAAGCTGACTTTTGTTGAACTGGCTGTCAAAGTAGCCCTTACGAAGGGAAACGCTCGTCAGCTCTTTTTTGAAATGATCGTAGTCACCGTGATTGAGTACGGTACCGATTTTCGGCCGCGTACTGAGCAGATCCAGGTAATCCCGGTCTGTGCGTGCCCCACCGCGCAGAATGACGTCAGTGCCGCCAATCAGTACCGGCTCACCCGGCGAAACGCGGGCAATAAGCACCTGGCGCCCCTTCTTTGGCGGCGGGCGGAGATCGAAATCAATGGTAGGTTCGTAATAACCCAGCGCTTTCAGCCCTTCGCGGATGGCGTCATCCACGCGCGCGCGAAAACGGCGGTCCGGCGTCACCTCATCACTCTGGATGGTCGACAACTGCGCACGCACGTTTTTTTCCAGCGCCCCGGATAACCCTTCAACCTGCAAACGAACGTTCGCCGCACTGGCAATCCCGCTTGTTAGTAGCAAACTGACCAAACATAACTGGCGGATTTTTGTCACGTTTTCTCCTGAATATCCCTGTTTCCACCCTGGAAGCAAATGAAGTGCCGCTCCGCGGCAAAATACGGCCTGTTGGCCAAAAACCCGAATCGCGGGTTGAAAATGGGTGCAACACCCAAATATTTCTTATGATTAAATCTAGACTCATTCAGCGCATTTATTGTGTTCAATTAAACGCTTCGTGACAACCTTAACTGAAACATCGCCCCCCGGGAGGCCCCACCGTGAGTTTATTCGACAAAAAGCATCTGGTTTCACAAGCAGATGCATTACCGGGACGCAACACCCCTATGCCTGTGGCAACCTTACACGCCGTAAACAACCACTCAATGACCAACGTTCCTGATGGAATGGAAATCGCCCTGTTCGCGATGGGTTGTTTCTGGGGTGTTGAACGCCTGTTCTGGCAACTGCCTGGCGTTTACAGCACGGCAGCCGGTTATACTGGCGGTTACACGCCAAATCCAACCTACCGAGAAGTGTGCTCTGGCGAAACCGGCCATGCGGAAGCCGTTCGTGTGGTGTATGACCCTGCGGTGATTAGTTACGAGCAGCTTCTGCACGTGTTCTGGGAAAACCACGACCCGGCGCAGGGCATGCGTCAGGGTAACGACCACGGCACGCAATATCGTTCGGCCATTTATCCGCTCACACCTGAGCAGGATGCCGCCGCGCGCGCCAGCCTTGAGCGTTTCCAGCAAGCCATGCGTGACGCTGGCGATACGCGCGAGGTGACGACGGAAATCACCACTGCGAAACCGTTCTACTATGCCGAGGACGATCACCAGCAGTATCTGCATAAAAACCCATACGGCTACTGCGGTATTGGGGGCATTGGCGTCTGCCTGCCGCCGCAGGCAGAATAGTCGCTTAAATCTGGCAGAAATGGATTTCGCCGGGTTTGAAAACCATCACTTTTTCTGCCAAAACGTGACCGCTGGCAGGTTTACACTCCTTTACGCTATACTACCCGCTGAAATAATCAGCTCAACGCTACGAGCTGACGTTCTACGTGTTTTCACACAAATGGTATCAACTTCCCTTCCGAGGATCTGGCGAGAAGCCGGATAAACTATGTTAAACAGTATTTTAGTAATACTTTGTCTTATTGCCGTCAGTGCATTTTTCTCAATATCTGAGATCTCGCTGGCTGCGTCCCGTAAAATCAAACTCAAACTGCTTGCCGATGAAGGCAACATCAACGCCTCACGCATTCTGAAGATGCAGGAAAACCCCGGTACGTTTTTCACCGTGGTGCAGATTGGCCTGAACGCGGTCGCGATTCTGGGTGGTATCGTGGGTGATGCGGCATTCTCGCCGGCGTTTTATAGCCTCTTTATTCAGTACATGTCCGCCGAACTCGCCGAGCAGTTGAGCTTTATTCTCTCCTTCTCGCTGGTGACTGGCCTGTTCATCCTCTTCGCTGATCTGACCCCGAAACGCATCGGTATGATTGCGCCAGAAGCTGTGGCTTTGCGTATCATCAACCCGATGCGCTTCTGCCTGTTTGTTTTCCGCCCGCTGGTATGGTTCTTCAACGGTCTGGCGAACGTGATTTTCCGTATCTTTAAGCTGCCAATGGTGCGCAAAGACGACATCACCTCCGACGATATCTATGCCGTTGTGGAAGCGGGAGCGCTGGCCGGGGTGCTGCGTAAGCAGGAACACGAGCTGATCGAGAACGTATTCGAACTGGAATCCCGTACTGTTCCGTCTTCCATGACGGGCCGTGAAAGCATTATCTGGTTCGATTTACATGAAGATGAGCAGAGTCTGAAGAACAAAGTGGCGGAGCATCCTCACTCCAAGTTCCTCGTCTGTAATGAAGATATCGACCACATCATCGGTTATGTCGACTCCAAAGACCTGCTGAACCGCGTGCTGGCGAACCAGAGTCTGGCGCTCAACAGCGGCGTGCAGATCCGCAATACCCTGATTGTGCCGGATACACTTACACTCTCAGAAGCGCTGGAAAGTTTCAAAACCGCGGGTGAAGACTTCGCCGTTATCATGAACGAATACGCGCTGGTCGTGGGCATCATCACCCTGAACGACGTGATGACCACCCTGATGGGCGACCTGGTTGGCCAGGGTCTGGAAGAACAAATTGTGGCGCGTGACGAGAATTCATGGCTTATCGACGGTGCAACACCGATTGACGACGTCATGCGCGTGCTGGATATCGACGAGTTCCCGCAGTCCGGTAATTACGAGACCATCGGTGGCTTTATGATGTTTATGCTGCGCAAAATCCCGAAACGTACCGACTCCGTGAAGTTCTCTGGCTACAAGTTTGAGGTGGTGGATATTGATAACTACCGCATCGACCAGTTGCTGGTGACGCGTATCGACAACAAACCGACCGTACTGGTACCGAAGCTACCGGATGTGGAAGAGAAGGTGTCAGCGTAAAATTCCTGCCCCACAAACATCAACGGCTCCCATCGGGAGCCGTTTTTTTAACTACTGCATAGCACGCTGGTTAAGCCATCTCAGTTTGCAGACGCAAAACCTGACGGTTGACTTCGGACATCACAGACAAGTGCTGCTTATCCTTCACTTTTGGGACAAGGATCTTGCCCTTATCAAACTCAAAAGCGCCAACATCCTTGATATACAACCGTCCACGGAACAGGATCTTCACGTACTTCGCCACCTGAAGCGGGTTGTAGCGTTGGAAAATTTTCATTCTTGTATCTCCTGCGAATCATACGCTCTTGCGGCGCCACAATCGGCCCGACTGTCCTGAGCGCAAATTTAATGCCTATTGACTATAGACCAGAACAACCTTGATACCCAGTATGCATAAGTTTATTTACCGTTTGATTACAATTATTCAGAATAATCTTTGCAAAGCGTGACTAATGGCAGTATAAGCCGTCGTTTTTTCATGGATATGTGCGTTAACCCGCAAACTGGCACCGCAATTGCGGGAAAACCACATTGATCGCACTTATGATTAAAAGCGTAAGACCAAGTGGTCGGATCACCTGCAAACAATAAGGAAACGCCATGACCCTACGTAATATCCTTGCAGCAGCTTGCCTGCTGCTGCCTGTGTGGGCTTGCGCTCACAACATTGAAAAAGGACAACGTGTACCGCCAGTCGGCATTGCTGACCGGGGAGAATTGATTCTCGACAATGATAAGTTTAGCTACAAACCCTGGAATAGCGCGCAGCTCGCAGGCAAAGTGAGAGTTGTACAACATATTGCCGGTCGTACATCCGCAAAAGAGAAAAATGCCAACCTGGTGGAAGCGATCAAGGCCGCAAAATTCCCTCACGACCGCTATCAGACCACCACAATAGTGAACACCGATGACGCTATTCCTGGCTCCGGTATGTTTGTCCGTTCAAGCCTTGAGAGCAATAAAAAGCTCTACCCCTGGTCGCAGTTTATCGTCGACAGTAACGGCGTGACGCGTCAGGCCTGGCAGCTGGAAGAAGAGAGCTCCGCGATTATCGTGCTGGATAAAGATGGTCGGGTACAGTGGGTGAAAGACGGGGCGTTAACCCAGGAAGAGGTGCAGCAGGTTGTTGCCCTGCTGCACAAGTTGCTGGCTCAATAAATTGAGACGCGGAAGCCGGGGTTAAGGAAGGATTCGCGCGGGGTGTAGTCCAGCGGCTTACCCTGCCAGTCATGGACATGTGCCCCGGCGGCCGCAGCAACGGCATGTCCGGCGGCGGTATCCCAGACGTTGGTTGGTCCAAAGCGAGGGTAAAGCTGCGCATGACCTTCCGCCACCAGGCAGAATTTCAGCGATGAGCCAATTGAGGTGGTCTGGTGTTCTCCCAACTGTTGCAGATACTCCTGCAGTTCGCTGTCGCTGTGAGAGCGACTAATTACCACCAGCGGCGGGCGTGCATCGCGTACCTGAATCTGCTTTCGCACACCGCACTCTTCCTTCCAGGCCTTACCTTCTGCGGCGCTGTACATTACTTTCATCACCGGCGCATAGACCACGCCGAGCACCGCTTTACCCTTCTCAATCAGCGCGATGTTAACGGTGAATTCACCGTTGCGCTTGATGAACTCTTTAGTACCGTCCAGCGGATCGACAAGCCAGTAACGCTGCCAGCGCTGACGTTCGTCCCAGCTCTGCGGTGCCTCTTCTGACAATACAGGGATCTCCGGCGTTAAGGCCTGCAACCCTTGCAGGATCACTTTATGCGCTGCAATATCCGCTGCCGTGACCGGAGAGTCGTCTGCTTTACTGACGACCTCCATGGGTTTTACACCGTCATACACCTGCATGATGGCGTCCCCCGCATCCCGTGCGAGCTGACAAATTTTATCTAACATTCTCCACCTCTTTGTTAACGCAGTGAGGTTAACTCTTTGTTTTAGTTATATCGTAATGTGAACAATTCCGCTATCTGTGAAGTAATTCCGGTTTCAGCACGCATTTTTCTGTCAGGATTCACATTTCTGTAAGCAACAAGCTATAGATACATACTCTTTTGTGGCCTGGATCGAAAAAAGGACTCCTCTGATGATTAAGTTTAGCGCAACGCTCCTGGCGACGCTGATTGCAGCGAGCGTGCAGGCAGCGACAGTAGATCTGCGTATTCTGGAAACGACCGATCTGCACAGCAACATGATGGACTTCGATTACTACAAAGATACACCTACGGAAAAATTCGGACTGGTACGCACGGCCAGTTTGATTAACGCCGCCCGAGAAGAAGTGAAAAACAGCGTACTGGTCGACAACGGTGATCTCATTCAGGGGAGTCCGCTTGGCGATTACATGGCGGCAAAGGGGCTGAAAAAAGGCGAGATCCATCCTGTTTATAAAGCGATGAACACGCTGGACTATACCGTCGGCAACCTGGGAAACCACGAATTTAACTACGGGTTGAAATACCTGCATGATGCACTGGCAGGGGCCAAGTTCCCGTACGTTAACGCCAATATCATCGACGTTAAGACCCAAAAGCCGCTGTTTACCCCTTACCTGATTAAAGAGACCGAGGTTGTCGACAAGGACGGTAAAAAACAGACGCTGAAAATCGGCTATATCGGCTTTGTGCCGCCACAAATCATGACATGGGATAAGGCGAACCTCAGCGGTAAAGTGACCGTTAATGACATCACCGAGACCGCACGCAAATATGTGCCAGAGATGCGCGAGAAAGGGGCCGATTTAGTGGTCGTTGTTGCACACTCAGGTCTTTCAGACGATCCATACCAGGCGATGGCGGAGAACTCGGTTTACTACCTGAGTGAAGTACCGGGCGTCGACGCGATCCTCTTCGGCCATGCTCACGCGGTCTTCCCCGGTAAAGATTTCGCCAGCATCAAAGGGGCTGACATCGATAAAGGGACGCTCAATGGCGTACCGTCGGTTATGCCCGGAATGTGGGGTGACCACCTCGGCGTCGTCGATCTGGTGCTGAATAATGACAGTGGGCAGTGGAAAGTGACTCAGTCCAAAGCCGAAGCACGTCCGATTTACGACGCAACAGCCAAAAAATCACTGGCTGCTGAAGATAAGAAACTGGTCAACGTGCTGAAGCACGATCACGACGCCACGCGCGAGTTTGTCAGTAAGCCGATCGGCAAATCCGCTGACAATATGTACAGCTTCCTGGCGCTGGTTCAGGACGATCCGACCGTCCAGGTCGTCAACATGGCGCAGAAAGCCTACGCCGAGCACTTCGTTCAGGGCGATCCGGATCTGGCAAAATTGCCGGTGCTGTCTGCCGCCGCACCGTTCAAAGTGGGTGGGCGTAAGAACGACCCAGCCAGCTATGTTGAAGTCGAAAAAGGCCAGTTGACCTTCCGTAACGCCGCCGACCTCTATCTCTACCCGAACACTCTCGTGGTGGTTAAAGCAACGGGCAAAGAGGTGAAAGAGTGGCTGGAGTGTTCCGCCGGGCAGTTCAATCAAATTGATCCACACAGCAGTAAACCGCAATCGTTGATTAACTGGGACGGATTCCGTACCTATAACTTCGACGTGATCGACGGCGTGAATTATCAGATTGATGTCACTCAACCTGCAAAATATGACGGCGAGTGTCAGGCCATTAACCCGCAGGCGGAGCGCATCAAAAACCTGACCTTCAATGGTAAGCCGCTTGATCCTGAGGCGACCTTCCTTGTGGTCACCAATAACTACCGCGCCTACGGCGGTAAGTTTGCCGGAACGGGCGACAGCCATATCGCATTTGCCTCACCGGATGAAAACCGCTCAGTACTGGCCGCATGGATCAGCGCAGAATCGAAAAAAGCAGGTGAAATTCACCCTGCGGTGGATAACAACTGGCGCCTGGCACCGATTCACAGCGATACGAAGCTGGACATCCGCTTTGAAACATCACCGTCCGATAAGGCGGCAACGTTCATTAAGGATAAGGCACAGTACCCGATGAAGAAGGTGGCGACGGACGATATCGGGTTCGCGATTTATCAAGTGGATTTGAGCAGGTAAAAACAAAACGGCAACACACGTTGTTCCCTCTCCCACTGGGAGGGGGACAGGGTGAAGGCATCACGGATGGTTTTCATTATAATGATTGAAGTAAACATCGCGCTGCCCGATGACAAAGCTTAGTGTGTGGCTTCACCAATCAGCGCGCCTGAACCGGCCCCTACTGCGGCACCTTTCAGGACGCTCTTACCGGTAACTGCCGCTGCGCCTGCACCCACAGCGGCTCCAACTACACCACCTTTACGAGCAGCTTTGCCTTTGCTACCACTTTTGAACATTGCGCCCGTACCTGCACCTACGACAGCCCCTCCTACTGTGGATTTCAGATCTTTGCCGGTCGCTGCGCCAATAGCAGCACCGGCGATCGCGCCGCCTGCGGTTTTATCAATCGCTATAACGGAGGCAGAGAAAATAAGTGTGCTGATGACCAGCATTGCTTTAAGTCGTTTCATGACAATTCCTTTGAAATTGCTATAGGCTGATACTCTGCTTCCACCTGGGTTGAGGGGAGCGCCCTGAATTCTGGTTTAGCCATGAAGAAATGCAATGGGCTAACCAGGTGCACTGCTATGGGACTGATCAATTCCTCGTCGATATACCATCCCCTTTCATGATACACCGAGCGTTGGTGAGAGGAATGATACTCATCGTTGACCGTAAAAATGCAGCGCAAATGCTTATCTTTGTACAGGTTCAATACTTGATATCACGGGCTTTCTGTCGGCCATCCTGCCGGGCCTGACGTTTATCCTGACGGCATTCATGGTTGCTCTCATTATCAGCCTGTTTGCAACGCTGCGCCGTTTCACGCGCCTGAGAACGCGTATCCTGACGGACATCACGCGCTTCCTGACGTTTATGAGAACGCTCCGTAGCCTGAGCAGAAAATGTAATTGTTATACTTAAAGCAACAATAGCTAAAATACATTTAGTCACCTGAATCATCATGTTCTAGTCCTGTGTTTCCTAAGCGTTTCACGTCATATCTGAAAAAATTTCACGAAATATCGACGGGACGATTAATTGAAAAAATAAAGTAGCTCAAGAATAAATAATGCTAAACGTCACGGTCGATGTAACATTCCCGCCAGTTGGATTTAATCTTGTCGGAACATAATCCACGGTAAGTGGGATCATATTAAACCCATCGGTCAACTTAATTGCTGAAGAGTTATCAGGAACAATTTTCTCTCCATCAGGGCCATAGAGTTGTAACCCAACATTTTCTGCAGGATCATCGGTTGCCTGATTGACCAGTACCGTTTTAAACGTAGAATCGGTTTCGCCCGAAAAACTGACCTGAGCGTTACTGTAAACGTTAATATTGCAGTCATCCAGCACGACATGGAATAACCTGACCTGGCCTGCAGCCTGCCCCGGTACCAGGAGAGCGCTTTCTTTTACTTGCGCCAATGTGACAATGCGATCGCCATTTATCGCTTTAACAGCGCAGGGCCCATCGGTTAACGAGCCTGAAAAATGCATCATCCCGCCGCTGAATGTTGTTTGTGAAGCAGAAGCCCAGGCGTTACCCAGCATAGTCGTTCCGGATGATATTAGAAGTATCAGAGTTCCAAATCGTAATTTCATCAATATGTCCATTTCAAAAAATAGGATATGTAATTTACACCAATATTATTTGGGTATTCTATGCGTATAAGTTATAATTTTAGATGTTTATATCACTGATAGGTGATATTCAGTGTTGCGGTGGCATTGGCTGAACCTGCAGTCACCTTATCTTTTGTCTGAATATAGCGAGCAGTGATCGGGAAGGTTTCTTGTCCGCCTGCCGAGTTTTTTAAATTCAACATCTGGTTTAATTGCAGAGGTTTCCCGCCATATAGTAACTGCACACCCACGCCAGTGGCTGTATTTTCTCCGGTTGATAGCGCGAGGATGCTGGGATCTGAACTGTCCGGGCTTTGTATGCCAGTCATTGTTACTTTTATCGCAGCGCCAGCATCACAGTTTAACCCGAGATTTTGGGTACTGATTTGTTGAGATACAGTTCCAACAGCAATAAATTGTTCTGATGGAACATTCCCTATCGGGAAGGAAAGCGATGATGTTGAAACTGAGCACGCAAGTTGATTAATAATATTTGTTCCACCTAATTCAAAATACTCTGTAGCTAATACCGAAGAGTCATTGGTATTAGGGAAGGTGCGAATAAGCAGGTCATTTCTTCCCAAGCTGACTCGCTGATTAAAATTTCGCGGATCTGGGCCGAT
>NZ_JAWUEI010000026.1:48138-66221 GCF_036663495.1 Enterobacter sp. 342 | reverse complement strand
AGATAGTGCCCGACCCTGAATGGCCGTAAAAAAGCCTCAGCCGGTTATGACGCAACTGATAGCCAGTTATGAGCTGGCTATTGGGTGCGAAAGCCCGTTATCCCTTTTGCCCGGCCACGCGCCGGGTTCTTTTTGCCTGGCTTCCAGGTTCGATTTCCAGACCGGAGATAAAACCCATGCAACACCAATTACAGCCCGATTCACTGGTTGATCTGAAATTCATCATGGCAGATACTGGTTTCGGAAAGACCTTCATCTATGACCGCATCAAAGACGGCACCCTGCCAAAAAGTAGACTAATCCACGGACGCGCCCGCTGGCTATATAGTGAACACTGCGAGTTCAAACAAAAACTCTTAAGCCGTCTCGATGGGTAAAATTGCGGGTAAAATAAAAACCGATCCTGAAAATCCCCTTTCTATACAATCCCCTGCCATGCCAATTCGATGTATGCAGGGGACACCATGACGCGCTCTCAGCACACCTCTTAACAAACTGATTTATATTATAAAATATTGCAATACTCATCCTATCAAGAACTATTTTTTCTAAAATGAGTGCCAGCTAAATTCAACGAGTGATTTTAAGTTCACTGCTCAACTAAAGATAAATTTATAAGACGTAACGATAAACCGGCACACGACGGGTCGTTCCCGTCAGATTTTCAAATACCCATGTTTCATCCGTTGTGATCCTCATTCCGGTTTTTCTCAGACGCGACACCTCAGCTGCAATTCGTTGGATACCAAACCAAAAAAGTGCATCAAGCGCAGTAACGTCCAGCCCACTTAGCAGCGCCCGCTTTAGTCGTTCAACTGGAGACTTAAGTTCTTTGGCAATTTGCAAAAAGGGTTCTGCGGTGTGGGTGGTTGGGCTAAGGCGCCGTATGCGGGTAGAGAGACGGTATTGATAATTATCAGGAATTTCACTGAGATCCGTTTTAACACTCCAGACACAACCGAAGCGTTTACCGTTAAAAATGACATTTTTCTGGCTGAGTTCCAGTTCGTTTCGAATCCCGGCTATTAGCTGGGGTGTGCGCACAAGCAGCAGACGAAAAGGTAGCTCGAAACTGGTAACGTAATCGACATTAAGCAAGGCAATACGTAAACGCTCTTCGGCTCCGGCTTTGCTCTCCCTGCATTCACTCAAAACATCATCCCACTGTTTTGTGAGGCGGGAAGGTTCATTCGCTTCTGTAAACCTGTACTTTTCAATCTGGTAATCGATTCGCTCAGTCACCGGTTCTTCCTGTCAGTCACGTTTTAGCCGATAAAACAGACTTTACCAGTACCCATGGTTATGCTCCAGAGATGACGTAATCCATCTTTAATCTGTCGATAAAAACCACAAAATCAATCACCTTTCTCACTGCCGCTTTTTTAAGCAAAAACGAGTAATAGCACATATCGTATAACGGTGCTACATTACGCCGTCCGCCCAAATCAGCAGTGGCCAGGCAACGCCGTAAAGTTCGGTAAAGCCTGCAACCATCACCTTGAAGAACGGTCTTATCTGCACGTCGTATCGCAAACTCTGCGCTACCTTTACAGGCTTCACATAGGTTTTACTATTTTGTCTCAATCCAAATTTGAACGTGCGTTTTTACACCCGCGTTACTGGTTTACATGGTTTGGCCTTGGTGTACTCTGGCTGCTGGTTCAGCTTCCCTACCCTGTACTGCGTTTGCTGGGGTCAAAACTGGGAAGTGCATCCCGCTATTTCCTGAAACGTCGTGAATCCATCGCGCGTAAAAATATCGAACTTTGCTTTCCTCAGTACAATGCTGAAGAGCGCGAGAAACTCATCTCTGAAAACTTCAAGTCTATCGGCATGGCACTGCTTGAGACCGGCATGGCCTGGTTCTGGCCTGATGAACGCGTCCGCAAATGGTTTGATGTTGAAGGCCTGGATAATCTTCAACGTGCGCAGAAGCAAAACCGCGGGGTGATGGTTGTCGGGGTTCACTTTATGTCGCTGGAATTGGGTGGTCGCGTGATGGGGCTTTGCCAGCCAATGATGGCAACCTATCGTCCTCACAACAGTCCACTGATGGAGTGGGTACAGACACGGGGTCGTATGCGTTCCAACAAGGCGATGATCAGCCGTAATAACCTGCGCGGTATGGTCGGCGCCCTGAAGAAAGGTGAAGCTGTCTGGTTTGCACCCGATCAGGATTACGGCCGTAAGGGCAGCAGTTTTGCTCCCTTCTTTGCAGTTAAAGACGTTGCAACGACCAATGGTACCTTTGTCATTTCGCGTCTTTCAGGTGCAGCTATGCTGACCGTGACGATGGTAAGGAAAGCAGATAAATCAGGCTATCGTCTGCACATTTCCCCTGAAATGGCTAACTATCCGGAAAACGAATGCGAAGCGGCAGCATTCATCAATAAAATTATCGAAACCGAAATCATGCGTGCGCCAGAGCAGTACCTCTGGATGCATCGCCGTTTCAAAACGCGTCCCCTTGGCGAAGCCTCGCTCTATATTTAATCCCTTCATAAAGGTTAGTTTCGCCAGGAAACTAACCTTTTCAATCACCTGTAATCACGCTGGACAATTGCTTTTCTGCGCGTCGCTAAAAGTGAATTTATTGCACTCTGAAATCAAACTGTCGCCGTTCCACGACACCCGTAAGTAACGGAAATTATTTGAAAAAATCCCTCTTGCCACCCCTCATTTTTAAGCGTACATTAGCGCCGTCTGGCAACAGGAAAGCACAGAATTCTGAGTTGGAGTTGGCGGCGTAACGGAAAAATTATCTGTTCCGTTTGACCGGATTTCAGCTCTCTATAATCAGGTGGACTCTGTTTTTAATGCGTACCAGAAGATACGCGGAGCGATGAAACGTGAAATATTTCTTTATGGGCATTTCGGTGATTGTTTTAGTCTGGGCCGGAACCTTTGCCCTGATGATTTAGTGAAGAATATGCAGTCAAAAAAACAGGAGCCATCGGCTCCTGTTTTTTTATGTCATGACGACGCGGGATTTTCAGCGATGCTTTTTGATGAAAGCAGGCCGTCGGCACGGAACATACTCTTAATGCCCCTCACTGCCTGACGAATACGGTCGCTGTTTTCAATCAGGGCGAATCGCACATGGGTGTCGCCATAGTCGCCAAAACCAATGCCAGGTGATACACACACTTTTGCATCCTGCAGCAGTTTTTTGGCAAACTCCAGGGAACCCATCGCCGCATACGGCTCCGGAATTTTAGCCCAGACGTACATGGACGCTTTCGGCATTTCTACCATCCAGCCAGCTTCATGTAACCCTTTCACCAGCACATCGCGACGACGTTTATACTGGGCAGCAATCTCATGAACGCATTGCTGATCACCTTCCAGAGCTGCAATAGCCGCGACCTGTAGCGGCGTAAACGTGCCGTAGTCGTGGTAACTCTTGATTCGCGCCAGTGCACTCACCAGCGTTTTGTTACCCACCATAAAGCCAATTCGCCAGCCCGCCATGTTGTAGCTTTTGGACAGCGTAAAGAACTCTACCGCTACATCGCGCGCGCCTGGAACCTGCATAATAGACGGAGCTTTCCAGCCGTCGTAGACGATGTCTGCATAGGCTAAATCATGAACCACCAGTACGTCATAACGCTTAGCCAGGGCCACAACTTTCTCGAAGAAATCGAGCTCCACACACTGCGCCGTTGGGTTCGACGGGAAACCGAGGATCATCATCTTAGGTTTCGGGTAACTTTCGCGAATTGCACGTTCCAGTTCGTTGAAGAAATCGACACCTTCCACCAGCGGCACAGAACGTACCTGTGCCCCGGCAATCACCGCGCCATAGATATGGATTGGGTAACTTGGATTCGGAACCAGCACCGTATCACCGTGATCCAGCGTTGCCAGCATCAGGTGTGCCAGGCCCTCTTTCGAGCCAATGGTCACAATGGCTTCACTTTCAGGATCGATATCAACCTGATAGCGATCCTGATACCAGCGCGAGATCGCGCGACGTAACCGAGGAATACCGCGAGACGTTGAGTAGCCATGCGTATCAGGACGCTGGGCAACCGTGCAAAGTTTCTCAACAATATGCGGTGGTGTTGGGCCGTCAGGGTTCCCCATACTGAAATCAATGATGTCTTCGCCACGACGACGTGCAGCCATCTTCAGTTCGGCGGTGATATTGAAAACATAAGGGGGGAGACGATCGATACGCGTAAAACGGCGTTCAGGACTGAATTCAGCCATAGATTCCTCAGATTAACGTTAGCGCCCGGACCGTCCGAGCGACGCTGCCACGCATGTGGCGTGTTTAGAAAATAACCTGAAAAAAATCATGCTGTCGAGAGGGAAATGAAAAAAAAGCGATCGCGCTAAAACCGGAACCCTGCTGCGTCGAAAAGCGGAAGCTCCTGAGTGGATTTCATCTTTTTGATAGCTGTTATTTAACACAATGATATCAAAACAGTTACCTGCCGGGACGTCGATAATAAAAAATCGGGACATGTCAGCGCACACCAGATAATCCCCTTTGTAAATTATGGTTTTTCCTCATTTGATAAACCTGACGGATAGCTGGTCAATACGCGTCAGGTTTTTTATCATGGTTCTTTCCCGTTACCCCAGGTCTACTCGTGCACGAAATATTCACTATGCTGTTGGCGGTTTTTGACCGGGCGGCATTAATGCTGATTTGCCTGTTCTTCCTTATTCGCATTCGCTTGTTTCGCGAGCTTTTGCATAAGTCTGCACACTCCCCCAAAGAGTTACTGGCTGTTACCGCCATCTTTTCACTGTTTGCGCTGTTCAGCACCTGGTCCGGCGTGCCGGTTGAAGGGTCGCTGGTTAACGTGCGGATTATTGCCGTCATGTCCGGCGGAATTTTGTTTGGCCCGTGGGTGGGCGTCATAACCGGCCTGATCGCTGGCACCCATCGCTACCTGATTGATATCGGTGGCGTGACGGCTGTGCCGTGCTTTATCACCAGCATTATTGCCGGGGTACTTTCCGGGTGGATTAACCGCAAGATCCCGAAAAAGCAGCGCTGGCGTGCCGGGATCATCGCAGGCATGGTGTGCGAAACGCTGACCATGATCCTGGTCGTGGTTTGGGCTCCCACTACTGCACTGGGGCTGGATATCGTCTCGAAAATCGGTATTCCAATGATTCTGGGCAGCGTCTGTATCGGTTTTATCGTGCTGCTGGTGCAAAGTGTCGAAGGGGAAAAGGAGGCCAGTGCTGCTCGCCAGGCCAAACTGGCGCTCGATATTGCCAACAAAACCCTGCCGCTTTTCCGCCACGTTAACGCGGAATCATTGCGTCAGGTCTGCGAGATTATCCGCCACGATATTCACGCCGATGCTGTCGCCATCACCAACATCGACCACGTGCTAGCCTATGTCGGTGTTGGGGAACACAACTATCACGACAACGATGACACCATCAGCCCGACCACCAGACAGGCGATTAACTACGGTAAAATCATCATCAAAAACAATGATGAAGCCCACCGGACGCCGGAAATCCACTCCATGCTGGTGATCCCGTTATGGGAAAAAGGTGTTGTGACGGGCACGCTGAAAATTTATTACTGCCACGCGCATCAGATCACCTCCTCACTTCAGGAGATGGCCATCGGTCTGTCGCAAATTATCTCCACACAACTGGAAGTTTCCAGGGCAGAGCAGCTGCGCGAGATGGCAAATAAGGCAGAGCTGCGCGCACTGCAGAGCAAAATCAATCCCCATTTCCTGTTTAATGCCTTGAACGCCATCTCCTCTTCAATTCGGTTGAATCCGGACACTGCGCGCCAGCTGATTTTCAATCTGTCGCGCTATTTGCGCTACAACATAGAACTGAAAGATGACGAGCAGATCGACATCAAAAAAGAGCTGTACCAGATTAAAGACTACATCGCGATTGAGCAGGCACGCTTTGGCGACAAACTCACGGTTATTTACGATATTGATGAAGAGGTCAACTGCGTGATCCCGAGCCTGCTTATCCAGCCGCTGGTCGAAAACGCGATTGTTCACGGTATTCAGCCCTGTAAAGGTAAAGGCGTCGTGACCATCAGCGTCACCGAAAGCGGCAACCGTGTGCGTATTGCCGTACGCGATACCGGACACGGGATTGATCCCAAAGTTATTGAGCGCGTGGAGTCTAATGAGATGCCCGGGAATAAAATTGGGCTACTGAACGTGCACCATCGGGTCAAACTGCTCTATGGTGACGGGCTGCATATTCACCGTCTTGAACCGGGTACCGAAATCGCTTTTTACGTCCCGAATGAACGTTCTCCCGTTCATGCGACAACATCCCTGTTACCCCTGGTGGAGTGACCTATGAAAGTCATCATTGTAGAAGATGAAATTCTGGCTCAACAGGAGCTAACCTGGCTTATCAAAACCCACAGCCAGATGGAGATTGTGGGTACCTTTGATGATGGTCTGGATGTGCTGAAGTTTCTGCAGCACAACCGGGTCGACGCTATTTTTCTCGATATCAATATTCCGTCGCTGGATGGCGTATTACTGGCGCAAAACATCAATCAGTTTGCCCATAAGCCGTTCATTGTTTTCGTCACCGCCTGGAAAGAGCACGCCGTGGAAGCCTTCGAACTGGAGGCATTTGACTATATTCTTAAGCCTTACCAGGAGTCGCGTATTATCAGCATGCTGCAAAAGCTGGAAGCAGCATGGCAGCAACAGACGGCCCCCGCTAACGCCAGCCCAACAGTGCGGGAAAACGACACAATTAATCTGGTCAAAGATGAACGTATCATCGTGACGCCAGTCAATGATATTTACTACGCCGAAGCGCATGAGAAGATGACGTTTGTTTATACACGTCGAGAATCTTACGTGATGGCGATGAACATCACCGAGTTCTGCAGCAAACTGCCTGCGGCACACTTCTTCCGCTGCCACCGTTCGTTTTGTGTGAATTTAAATAAGATCCGCGAGATCGAACCGTGGTTTAACAACACCTATATTTTACGTCTGAAGGATCTGGATTTTCAGGTGCCGGTAAGCCGCAGCAAAGTGAAAGAATTTCGTCAGTTGATGCATCTGTAAAGCGCCCCCTCACGCGGAGAGGGCAGTGTCGTCAAAGGATTTGACCGAGAACCTGACGCAGATGGGCACCCGAGCCAAGAAGACCTGGGTTGTCGTGCACGATGAGGTAGACAGGGATGTCCTGCACGTAGCTTCTGAAACGCCCTTTATCTTCAAACCCACCACGGAAACCAGAGGCTTTAAAGAAATCGAGGAAACGCGGTACGATCCCGCCCGCAATATAGACACCACCGAATGTGCCCAGCGTCAGTGCCAGGTTGCCACCGAAGCGTCCCATGATCACGCAGAACAACGACAGTGCACGACGGCAGTCAATGCAACTGTCCGCCAGCGCACGTTCGGTCACATCTTTCGGCTGCAGGTTTTCCGGCAGACGACCGTCTGATTTCACAATCGCACGGTACAGGTTGACCAGCCCGGGGCCGGAAAGGACGCGCTCAGCGGAGACGTGTCCAATCTCAGCGCGCAATTCTTCAAGGATAATGCCCTCTTCTTCGCTGTTTGGCGCAAAGTCAACATGCCCCCCCTCGCCCGGCAGGCTAACCCAGCGCTGAGCAACGTGCACCAGATGCGATACCCCCAGACCGGTTCCTGCGCCATAGACGGCAATCGGTTTACCTTCGACTGGCTCCGCACCGCCAAACTGAATCAGATGCTCAGGCTTTAGCATCGGGATCGCCATGGAAACCGCAGTGAAGTCATTGATGATTTCAAGATGCGCAAAACGGAGATTTGTTTTCATCTCAGCGATGGAAAATGCCCAGGTATGGTTGGTCATCGCAACCCAGTCACCAGTAATCGGGCAGGCAATGGCAATGCAACCGTCCTCGACGCTCACCTGATGCTCTTCCAGATAGACGCGGACAACGGCCTCAAGGCTCGGATAATCCAGCCCTGAATAGGTTTTCGCCCTGGAAATTTCACCGCTACTTATATCGCATAATGCAAGGCGCGCGTTTGTACCGCCCACATCACCTACCAAAGCATACTTTGTCATTCTTCTACTGCTCCGCTAAAGTCAGAATAAATCTTTGGAACACTGTAAATTCAAGGAGTGATAACAACAACGACCGGAAGACGAATGCCCGTGGATTAGCGATCTTCGTCACAGAATAACGTTACCGTACAAGGAAATCATCATGCTCCACCCGCGAGCCAGAACCATGCTGCTGCTGGCAATTCCGGCGTTAATTATTGGCGTTGTCTCAAGTCTGGTGCTCATTGTCGTGATGAAAGTCGCCTCGGTGCTGCAAACGATGTTATGGGCAGCGCTTCCTGCAAAGCTGGGGGTCAATGTTGATTCTCCTGCATGGGTTATTTTGATGCTGACGTTAACTGGTATTGCGGTTGGGCTGGTGATCCGTTTCAGTCCCGGTCATGCCGGCCCAGACCCGGCGCAGGAACCCTTGATTGGTGCTCCAGTTTCCCCCTCGGCATTACCTGGGTTGATCATCGCGTTGATTCTGGGTCTGGCGGGCGGTGTCAGTCTGGGGCCGGAGCATCCGATCATGGCGGTCAATATCGGTCTGGCGGTTTACCTCGGTGCACGAATTTTACCCCGTGTCGCCGCACTGGACTGGACTATCCTTGCCTCCGCAGGCACCATCGGAGCGCTTTTCGGCACGCCCGTTGCTGCCGCACTCATTTTTTCTCAGACCCTCAGCAGCAATAACGATGTCCCGCTCTGGGATAAACTCTTTGCACCGCTGATGGCCGCTGCCGCCGGCGCGCTGACCACCAGCCTGTTTTTCCATCCCCATTTTTCACTCTCTCTGCCCCACTATGGACAGATGCAAATTGCCGATATTTTCAGCGGCGCTATCGTCGCAGCGATCGCCATTGCGCTGGGCATGGTGGCAGTATGGTGTCTTCCGCGCCTTCATCGGCTGATGCATAAACTTAAACACCCGGTGTTAATTCTGGGGGTGGGCGGTTTTATCCTCGGTATTTTAGGGGCAATCGGCGGGGCAGTGACGTTATTCAAAGGTCTGGATGAGATGCAGCAACTGGCCTTCAGCCAGGTGTTTAGTGTTTCAGATTATCTGCTGTTTGCGGTGATCAAACTGGCGGCGCTGGTGGTAGCTTCGGCCTGTGGTTTCCGCGGTGGCCGTATTTTCCCGGCGGTGTTTATCGGTGTCGCGCTGGGGCTGATGCTGCACGAACATGTGGATGCCGTCCCGGCGGCCATTACCGTTTCTTGCTCGATTCTGGGGCTGGTTCTGGTGGTCACGCGCGACGCGTGGCTAAGTCTGTTTATGGCGGCGGTAGTGGTGCCGGATTCGACGCTTTTCCCTCTGCTCTGTATCGTGATGTTGCCCGCCTGGCTCCTGCTGGCGGGCAAACCCATGATGATGGCCTGGCGGAACGATAAGTAATCAGGCGTTATTACGCGCTTCCAGCGCTTTGGTAATGGCCCCCAGCAACGGCGGGATGTCTGCTTTCGGCAGCATCACCTCAATCAGCGAGAGCCGCTCGTGGTGCGCCACTTTTTCAAGCACGTCCACCAGCTGTTCCGCTTCACTGACCCGCCAGCACTGAGCCTGAGGATCAAGGCTCAGTGCCTGTGGAATTTGCGTCCAGTTCCACAACGCAATGTCGTTGTACCGCTGTTCCGGCCCGTGGATCGCGCGTTCAACCGTGTACCCTTCGTTGTTAAGCACAAGAATGATGGGGTGCTGTTTATCACGCAACATCGACCCAAGCTCCTGAATAGTCAGCTGAGCCGCACCATCCCCAGTCAGGACAATCACGCGCCGGTTTGGACATGCCGTTTGCGCACCGAATGCTGCCGCCAGCGTATAACCAATCGACCCCCACAGCGGCTGGACGATAAAATTCACGTCTGCCGGTAGACGAAGGTCAATCGCACCAAAAGCCGAAGTTCCCTGATCCGCAAGAATGATGTCTCCCGGGCGAATGAACGTTTGCAACGTTCGCCAGAAATTCTCCTGGGTAAGCGAACCATCTGGCTGCGGGTAGGCCATAGCGCTATGAGACGACGGCACAGGCGTATCGTGCACGTGCTGTTTGCACAGCTCCACCAGCGTCTCAATCGCCTGCAGCATCGGGATTCCGGTAAACCAGATATCGCCGACGCGAGCGGCATGAGGCTGGACTTCTATCGTTTGCGCCGGGGTTAACTGATGAGTGAACCCCGCCGTCAGGGTATCGGTAAAACGTGTGCCAATACACAACACCGTGTCCGCCCCTTCAATCGCCTCTTTTACTGCGCCAGCGCTGGCCGAACCACTGTATGTACCGTAAAAACCTGTGTAACGTTCATCGAATATGCCTTTGCCCATCAGCATGGTGGCATGCGCCATCGGTACGTCCTTCACCCATTTTTGTAGCGCATGTTTCAGGCCATGACGCAGGACCAGAAAATCAGCCAGGAGTGCAGTACGTTTGCTTCTGGCAAGCTTGCTCTCTGCAGCATCGCGAAACGCCTTCAGGCAGGCACTATCGGCATGCGTATGCTTTAAGGTGAGAGCGCTTACAGGAGGGGTAGCGGCTTTTTTTGCCACATCGGCAGGCAACATCAGATAGCCGGGCCTGCGTTCACGAAGCATTGTGGTCAGTACCCGGTCTATCTCATAACAGGCATTTTGTTCGGTAAGGATCGCTTGTGCGACGGTGATCGGTTCGCTCATATGGTAAAAATGACGAAACTCACCATCACCCAATGTATGATGTAGCAACTCCCCTCTTTGCTGTGACGCCGTCCCCGGCGCCCCCACAATATGTAATACCGGCACGTGCTCAGCATAGCTGCCAGCGATACCGTTCATGGCACTTAATTCTCCAACACCGAATGTCGTCAGCAGCGCGGCAAAGCCCTTACATCGGGCGTATCCATCAGCGGCATAAGATGCATTTAGCTCGTTGGCACAGCCCACCCAACAGATATCCGGGCTGTCTATCACATGGTCGAGAAACTGCAGGTTATAGTCGCCTGGCACGCCAAACAGATGATCGGCTCCACAATCTGTAAGACGGTCCAGCAGGTAATCGGCGACACAGTATGGGGTACGCATGACAGGTATCCTTCTTATGTTGACCTCACTTTGAGTATTAAAGAAGCGTGATGGCTGTCCAGAATTGGCAGTAAGAAGGGTATGGAAAGAATGCTTTACAAAAATGGCTGCGTTATTCTCCTTTTCTTCACGGTAGTGTAAACGCATACACTAATTTTTCTTTTCAGCGCCAGAGGTCATGAGAATGGGTTATCAGCCGGACAAAAACCGTTATCAGACAATGCAGTACCGTCGCTGTGGGCAGAGCGGCCTGAAACTGCCAGCCATCTCCCTTGGGCTTTGGCATAACTTCGGTGACGCCACGCTTATCGAAAACAGCCGTCAACTTTTACAGCGCGCCTTCGATCTGGGCATTACGCATTTCGACCTTGCCAATAACTATGGCCCGCCACCGGGATCAGCGGAACGTAATTTTGGCCGTATTTTGCAGGAGGATTTCCTGCCATGGCGCGACGAATTGATCATCTCAACCAAAGCGGGCTATACCATGTGGGAAGGCCCTTACGGTGACTGGGGGTCACGCAAATATCTGCTGGCAAGTCTGGATCAAAGCCTGAAACGCATGGGACTGGAGTATGTTGATATCTTCTACCATCATCGTCCTGACCCACACACGCCGCTGCTGGAAACAATGAAAGCGCTTGACCATATCGTGCGTCAGGGAAAAGCGCTGTATGTCGGGTTATCCAACTACCCCGCTGAACTGGCTCGTAAAGCGATTGATATCCTTGAAGACCTTGGTACGCCCTGCCTGATCCACCAGCCGAAATACTCTATGTTTGAACGCGCGCCGGAAGAGGGTTTGCTGGATGTACTGCTGGAAAAAGGGGTCGGGTGTATTCCCTTCTCGCCACTGGCAGGAGGTCAACTAACCAACCGCTATCTGAACGGTATCCCCGCAGACTCACGTGCGGCGAGTGGCAGTAAGTTCCTTAATCCTGACCAGATAACTGAAGAGAAGCTGATTAAGGTCAGAAAACTGAACGCCCTGGCGGAAAGCCGCAGCCAGAAGCTGTCTCAGATGGCGCTGGCCTGGATCTTACGCCATGAATCGGTGACATCTGTACTTATTGGGGCAAGCAAGGCCGCCCAGATTGATGACGCCGTGGGCATGCTGGAAAACGGCCATTTTTCAGATGAAGAACTGAACATTATTGAGGAGATCCTGGGCAGCTCAAAATAAAAGCATTTTTAGCAAAAAGTGCTCTCACTCATGAATTCGGAGTTCAGGCGATGAAACGAGGCTTTACCAACTCGTAATATTGAGTTAACAGGCCTCGCAAAGGCCCCGATCGTGAAGGAGAAAGAGTATGTTCAGGTCACTGATTCTTGCAGCGGTATTACTGGCTTCGGCCCCGCTCATCGCCACTGCGGGCGAAATCACCCTGTTGCCATCAGTAAAATTACAAATTGGCGATCGTGACGACTACGGCAGATACTGGGACGGTGGCTACTGGCGCGACCGTGATTACTGGCATCGTCACTATGAGTGGCGTGGAGATCGCTGGTGGAAACATGATAATGGTTTGCATCGCGGCTGGTATAAAAACAACGCCTATGAGCGTGGTTACCGTGAAGGCTGGAACGACCGTGATGACCGCCGCGGTGGTGGTTGGGACCACGGCGGAAGAGGACGTGGTGGTCATGGCCATGGTCGCCATTAATGCAAAAAGGAGCCTCACGGCTCCTTTTTCTTTATTACAACTTACAGACCTAACACTGTTCCAATCAACAACCACAGATTCAGTGCAACCACTACCACGACAATAGCCCAGCCGATCCGTTTCACCAGTGTTGTGTTAACCAGGTCGCCCATCAGTGCTTTGTTGCTGGTAAAAATCAGTAACGGCACCAGCGCCAGCGCAATACCAAAACTCAACAAGACCTGACTCATGACCAGGATCCTCGTTGGATCGAGCCCCATCAGAATCACGATAAATGACGGTAACATCGTGACAGAGCGACGCACCCACAGTGGAATATGGAAACGAACAAACCCCTGCATGACCACCTGCCCTGCCAGGGTCCCCACAACCGTAGAGGAGAGACCCGCCGCCACCAGACTCAGACCAAATATCGTGGCAGCAGCGTGGCTCAGTAACGGCTCCAGCGTAAGATAAGCCTGGTCGAGATCGGCAATCCCGGTGTGGCCGTTAAAGTGGAAAGCGGCCGCGGCTGTCGCCATCATCGCCAGATTCACAAAACCAGCAATTGTCATGGCGATAGCCACATCCCATTTGGTCGCAGAGTAACGTTCTTTACGTGTCCCGCCGTGGAGATGCTGAGTCAGTGAAGAGTGCAGATAAATGACATGCGGCATGATGGTCGCCCCCAGCACACCAGCGGCCAGAAACACCGCTTCAGAGGTTGGCAGACTTGGGATCACCATCCCTTTACTGAGCTGCGCCAGATTGGGTTGTGAGAAAACCAGCTCAACAATATAGGCCGCAGCGACAAACAACAGCAGACCGCCAATTACCTTCTCCAGCGGTTTTTGCCCCCTACGCTGCAACATCAAAATCAGGAAAGTAGCGATCCCGGTCAGTACCGCCCCCTGCAACAGCGACACCCCCAAAATCAATTTAAAGCCAATCGCCGCACCGATAAATTCAGCGAGATCGGTCGCCATGGCGATGATTTCGGCCTGAATCCAGTAGAGCCAGACCGCCGGGCGCGGATAATGATCGCGAATTTGCTCCGCCAGGTTTTTACCCGTGGCAATCCCAAGCTTTGCGGATAGCATCTGAATCAGCATCGCCATCAGGTTAGCCCAGACGACTACCCACAGCAGTTTGTAGCCAAAGCTGGCCCCGGCCTGAATATTGGTCGCAAAGTTACCTGGATCGATATAGCCAATGGCAGCAATGAACGCAGGTCCCATTAATGCGAACCGCAACTTGCGCGCTGCTCTGCCACTGCTACCCTCTACGCGACTGTTTGTCATTTCTGCCTCTGGAAATATAGCCTTTGCTATGTTTAATGCTATCAAAATGAGAATGATTATCAAGATCATTTATGAAGTTAACAGTGATTTCTCTGATAGCTTTGGACGATAGACAGGCGGGTAAGCTGAGGGCGACCTGACAATAACTGAAATCGCGCGCTCTTTTGTGAAGACTAGCACACAAACTTAACTTTTCACTCATTTACCTAACATAACAAAAATGTATTGTGGATCACTAATTTTGAGACTCGTCACAGGATGTAACTATAGTGTGCCCTTGATCTCGTTTTCTTTTCCTTCGTTACATAGAATGTGCAAGAAAATTAAACCTGCCTCAAATTTGGAGCAAATATGGACCGCGTCCTTCATTTTGTCCTGGCACTTGTTGTCGTTACTGCACTTGCATTGCTGGTCAGCACAGACCGCAAAAAAATTCGTATTCGTTATGTTGTCCAACTGCTGGTCATTGAAGTTTTACTCGCCTGGTTCTTCCTGAACTCCAACGTGGGGCTTGGCTTCGTAAAAGGCTTCTCCGAAATGTTCGAAAAACTGCTCGGGTTTGCCAACGAAGGGACGAACTTTGTCTTCGGTAAAATGAACGACGAAGGTCTGGCGTTCTTCTTCCTGAAGGTGCTATGCCCAATTGTCTTCATCTCTGCGCTGATCGGTATTCTGCAGCACATCCGTGTTCTGCCGTTTATTATTCGTGGAATTGGTTTCCTGTTATCCAAAGTGAACGGCATGGGTAAACTGGAATCATTCAACGCCGTCAGTTCCCTGATCCTCGGTCAGTCTGAGAACTTCATCGCGTATAAAGATATTCTCGGTAAGATGTCCCGCAACCGCATGTACACCATGGCGGCAACCGCAATGTCTACCGTTTCCATGTCTATCGTGGGCGCGTATATGACCATGCTGGAGCCAAAGTACGTGGTTGCTGCACTGGTTCTGAACATGTTCAGCACCTTTATTGTTCTGTCACTGATCAACCCGTACCGCGTTGATGCCAGCGAAGAGAACATCCAGATGTCAAACCTGCACGAAGGTCAGAGCTTCTTCGAAATGCTGGGTGAGTACATTCTGGCAGGTTTCAAAGTGGCGATTATCGTTGCCGCCATGCTGATCGGCTTTATTGCGCTGATTTCTGGCCTGAACGCCCTGTTCGCTGCGGTTCTGGGTATCTCCTTCCAGGGTATTCTGGGCTACATCTTCTACCCTATTGCATGGGTGATGGGTGTTCCGGCTCACGAAGCACTGCAGGTGGGCAGTATTATGGCGACTAAACTGGTGTCTAACGAATTCGTTGCGATGATGGATCTGCAGAAGATTGCCAGCACCCTTTCTCCACGCGCGGAAGGCATTCTGTCCGTGTTCCTGGTTTCCTTCGCTAACTTCTCATCCATCGGTATTATCGCCGGTGCGATTAAAGGTCTGAACGAAGAACAGGGTAACGTGGTTTCTCGCTTTGGCCTGAAACTGGTTTACGGCTCTACGCTGGTAAGCGTCCTGTCTGCTTCTATCGCAGCACTGGTACTGTAACGTTTACTGTTAAAACACAAACCGGGAGCCTGGCTCCCGGTTTTTTTATGCCCGCAATTCTTCCAGCGGTGTAGGTTTACCTATCAGGTAGCCCTGCAGATAATCCACACCGAAGCGAAGCAGCATCTCGCGCTGCGCCGGTGTTTCTACATATTCCGCCACCACACACAGAGATTTTGTCTTCGCCAGATTACACATCGACTGGACGATCATCGCATCCATATCATCGGTACAAATGTCTTTAACAAAACAGCCGTCAATTTTAATGATATCTGCCTGCAGGCGTCTGAGACGCTCGTAGTTGGCGTAGCCAGTACCAAAATCATCGATGGCAATCCGGAAACCGTAATCCCGCAGTTGCTGAATATTGTGGATGCTGCAGCCTGAATTTGAGAAGGCCTGCTCTTCGGTGATCTCAATCACGACGGCCTGAGGCGCAACGCCGTATCGTTCAAAGAGGGCGCAAATTTCAGTCGCCACCTCTTTTTGCATCAACGTCAACGGCATCAGATTGACAGAAAAACGGGCGCCGGCATGCGTCGCTGGGTTATCGCGCAGCCACGCCAGTAACTTTTCCACTACACACATATCGAACCGATGGCTCAGGTTGAACTGGGCTATCAATGGAATAAAGCGATCAGGGGTAATGATCTCCCCTTCACTTTCCATCCGCGCCAGAATTTCGTAGTACCCGCTCCCGTCAGCCTTCTGGATAGGCTGCGCGTATAAATGAAACTGGCCCGCGTCCAGAGCGTGTTTAATGCGCGCTAACATCAGAACACGTTCTGTCGTTTGTCCTGATGCCGCCTCAAGGCTATTCGTGAGCGCAAGAACGTTATGCGCACCGCAGGATTGCTCTGCCAGCCAGCTCAGTTGCCCCAGCGTGTGGTGTAACTTTTCGCCGTTTTCAACCATCCCCCAGGACGCGCCAAATTCAATATCCAACCCGGTATTGTTCCAGAAAATCTTACGGCTGTTCAGTTGATCAACCATATGCTGGAGACGCCCAGCGGTTCCCGGTCCCAGCAATACCAGCACCAGCTCGCTGCCAGGTAACTGGAAGAGAGACTCATCTTTTTGCAAAAGTGGCTGCAGCGACGTGGTGACAATTCGTTTGCAATGTACCCGCATGAGAATGCCGTAGTGGCGGCTCAAAAACTCAAGGTTATCCATTCGCAGACAGCACACTTTGGCATCCGGATGAACCAGAAGAAAATCCTCCAGCGCACGGATGTTCGGTAAACCCGTCAGTGGATCGGTTAACGCTCTATCCTGCCAGCCCTGCTTCAACCACTCGCTACGCTGGTAAATCCGCGACATGTAAAGCAAACAAATAGCGAAAGAGATAAGCACAGAGAGAATGAAGGAGAGTGAATGACCCGATTCCACCCCGCTCAGGAAGTTGTAGTTGTAGGTCAGCAGCAGGAGTGCAGAAGCGGCCCAGAGCAGAGAGATGACTGCATAACTCAGACGGCTTATCGCTAACGTGAAGAGAATAAAAATAACCGGCATCAAATAGCCTGCAATAACAGGTGACTCAACGGGAGCACATAAAATTGCGATGATGAAGACCAGAACTATCAGCCAGATGAATATATAAAGTGGTTTCTTGTGGAAAAACACGGGCTTTACGCTTCGCCGCCAGAAAGTGATGGCGTAGCGGGGATTAATTATCATTCGTAATGGGTAATAGAACATCATGGTAAAAATCAGTGCCGCGCATATCAGGCTTTGAATATCCACCACGTTGTAAATTACCGTTCCTTCCCCGAAATAGGTTGAGATTGTTACCGGGAAATCAAACAAATAGCCTGCAAGATACATCGACATCTTAATACCTAATGGCACGATAAAACCGAGCCAGAATATACGTAATCCGATGTGCTTGTTGGGGATGGAGTAGCGCCAACGCTTGCCCAGCATGAGGCGCAGAAGACCGCAGGCCGCGAACAACGCAAAGGTCTGACAAAACAGTAATACTGAATATTGTAGCGGTGCTAAATTAAAATAAAATAAATTAGTGACAGTAAAACCTAACAAAATAGGAAGAATTGCCCTACGGCCAAATAACAAAATCACCGCCAGCATAACGCTTAAGGGAAGCCATGCCAAATAAACATCGTGGCCATTAACAATTGCATGCGGAGAGAGGTAACGGGAGAAAGGTACCGCAATCAGGCAGAGTGCCAGAGCAATCATAAATATCTTTACGTTATTGTAAGTTTTTCTATTCATTAAGCTGATGAGTATATTATCCGTTCGTATCATTGACCGAATGGATAATATGTTTATTAATTGCGCGAAGCAAGTTCAAGTCTATTTATAGACAGGTTTATTGATTTCGATTGAGGTGAGGTACAGGAATACACCTGTTTTTATAACAAAATGCAGTGGCTGATGTTACAAATACATAAAAAAAGCCCTCGTCTTTTGACGAGGGCTTAAAATTTTGGTGGAGCTAAGCGGGATCGAACCGCTGACCTCTTGCATGCCATGCAAGCGCTCTCCCAGCTGAGCTATAGCCCC
>NZ_JAWUEI010000026.1:45048-48130 GCF_036663495.1 Enterobacter sp. 342 | reverse complement strand
TTTTGGTGGAGCTAAGCGGGATCGAACCGCTGACCTCTTGCATGCCATGCAAGCGCTCTCCCAGCTGAGCTATAGCCCCACATGTTACTTTACTGACCGCACTCTGTTGGGTTCAGAGTTTGGTGGAGCTAAGCGGGATCGAACCGCTGACCTCTTGCATGCCATGCAAGCGCTCTCCCAGCTGAGCTATAGCCCCATCGTAAAGCTGTCATGTTGACGGGCGGCATAATATGAATTCCGCTGCGGAGTGTCAACGGCAAAATCAATGACCGCTGCTCAATCGCCGAAAAATCATGCAAATGAATCACTTTGCGAGCCTGCTCGCAGTCATGAGTTAAGCCTGTCACGTTTTCACGTAAAACGGTGCTATAAAATGAACCGTTAATTAACCCTACAAATATTCAGGAAATTGCATGATCAAGGAACGAATGACGCCAGAAGAGTTAGCCCTGCTCACTGGCTATAGCCGCCAGACCATCAATAAATGGGTACGTAAAGAGGGTTGGATTACATCACCAAAACCGGGAGTCCAGGGCGGAAAAGCGCGTCTGGTACATGTGAACGAAAAAGTGCGTGACTTTATCCGCAGCGCACGCCGGGCAACTGAAACGTCCGATATACCAGAAGGCACCAGCCATGATGGTTCGCTTCATACCCTGCTCCTGACGCTGGCCAATGAAATGACTCCGGAAGAGCAGAAGCAAATGACATCATTGTTACTGCGGGAAGGGATAACCGGATTGTTGCAACGTTTAGGGATTCGCGACCAGAACTAATATGAAAAGATTACGTAGTAAAATGACCACGGAAGAGTTGGCGGAGAGTTTAGGTGTTGCCAGACAGACCATTAATCGCTGGATACGTCAACAGGGTTGGAAAACTGAAGGGCTCAATGGCGTGAAAGGCGGTCGGGCGCGGCTAATCCATGTTGATGCGCGCGTGAAGGAACATATTATGAGCCTCCCGGCTATCCGTACTCGCCAGGCGGTTTACCATCTGGCAGAAGTCCCCTCATCATACAGTGACCCCTCGCCAAACCTGCGTTCGGGCATTATCGAAACGCTGGAGAGTTTGACTCAGCTTGAGCAGAAGCGTCTGGACACATTACTGAAACGTGAAGGTATACGCGGCTTTCTTACACGCCTGGGTATTGCCGAATCAAATACATAAAAAAAACGGCAGGTTACCCTGCCGTTTTTCGTCCAGAAGACTTAATTACTGCTGATTTTCGCGTTCAGAGATAAAGTCCAGCGCCTTGTTAATACGCGCCACACTACGCGACTTGCCGATGGCGTGGACAGTCACATCCAGCGCCGGGGACTGACCCGCACCGGTCACCGCAACGCGCAATGGCATGCCCACTTTCCCCATGCCGACTTCCAGCTCATCAGCAGTTGCCTGAATGGCGTGATGCACATTTTCTGCAGTCCATTCGGTAAGAGCAGCCAGCTTGTCACGCACCACTTCCAGCGGCTGACGCGCAACCGGGCGCAGATGTTTCTTCGCGGCGTCCGCGTCGAACTCATCAAACTCTTCATAGAAGTAGCGGCAGCTTTCGGCAATCTCTTTCAGTGTCTTGCAGCGCTCGCCGAGCAGTTTCACCAGATCCGCCAGCTCTGGGCCAGTACGGGTATCAATATTTGCCTGCTCAATGTGCCACTGCAGGTATGTCGCGACATATTCAGGCGGCATGGTATTGATGTAATGGTGGTTCAGCCACAGCAACTTGTCGGTATTAAATGCACTCGCCGATTTGCTCACAGAGCTCAGAGAGAACAGATTGATCATCTCTTCGCGGCTGAAGATCTCCTGGTCACCGTGAGCCCAGCCCAGACGCACCAGGTAGTTCAGCAGCGCTTCCGGCAGATAACCATCATCACGGTACTGCATGACACTGACCGCGCCATGGCGTTTAGACAGCTTTTTACCATCGTCGCCGTTAATCATGGAGACGTGCGCATAGACTGGAACAGGCGCATTCAGCGCTTTCAGAATGTTGATCTGGCGTGGGGTGTTGTTGATATGATCTTCACCACGAACAACGTGCGTAATTTCCATATCCCAGTCATCAACCACAACGCAGAAGTTATAGGTTGGAGAACCGTCAGTACGGCGGATGATCAGATCGTCCAGCTCCTGATTGCTGAATTCGATCGGGCCACGGATCTGGTCGTCGAAGATCACTGAACCCTCTTGCGGGTTAGCAAAACGCACCACGCATGGCTCATCAGCAGCATGTTCGCTATGGTCGTGGCGGCAGCGGCCGTCATAACGTGGCTTCTCACCGTTCGCCATTTGCTCTTCACGCAGCGCGTCCAGACGCTCTTTGGAGCAATAGCATTTATATGCCGTGCCCGCGACCAGCATCTCATCAATCACAGCGTTATAGCGGTCAAAACGTTTGGTCTGGAAGTATGGGCCTTCATCCCATTCCAGATTCAGCCAGTTCATACCATCCATGATGGCTTCAATTGCTTCCGGCGTGGAGCGCTCAAGATCGGTGTCTTCAATACGCAGGACGAACTCACCTTTGTTGTGACGAGCAAAAAGCCAGGAATAGAGAGCAGTACGAGCACCACCGACGTGCAGATAGCCTGTCGGGCTCGGCGCGAAGCGAGTTTTGATTTTCATGAAATGGCCTTACGTTATAAAGATGCCGGTATTCGGCAAATCCTGGGGAAAAAACGATGGGCAATATTCTATCACTGTGGGGGGATTCCTCAATCTTGATCCCTTTATCGTGACCGAGTTTGCTATTTTTGTTTAGAAATCATGCTCCATCGCCCATTTCGCGATCGTTTTGTTTAATTTTACGACGAACGAATAAAAACTTTAGAAAATGCGTTGACTCATTTTCAACTCTCCCTATAATGCGACTCCACACAGCGGGGGTGATTAGCTCAGTTGGTAGAGCATCTCCTTTACACGGAGGGGGTCGGCGGTTCGAGCCCGTCATCACCCACCATCTACTTCACGTAGACTCGCAGTGTAGATAAGAATTGAGAATGGGCGATTAGCTCAGTTGGTAGAGCATCTCCTTTACACGGAGGGGGTCGGCGGTTCGAGCCCGTCATCGCCCACC
>NZ_JAWUEI010000026.1:0-45042 GCF_036663495.1 Enterobacter sp. 342 | reverse complement strand
GAGAATGGGCGATTAGCTCAGTTGGTAGAGCATCTCCTTTACACGGAGGGGGTCGGCGGTTCGAGCCCGTCATCGCCCACCATTCTCACCTTATCGCAGCAGTTCCGAAATGGGCGATTAGCTCAGTTGGTAGAGCATCTCCTTTACACGGAGGGGGTCGGCGGTTCGAGCCCGTCATCGCCCACCATTTCGGGTCGTTAGCTCAGTTGGTAGAGCAGTTGACTTTTAATCAATTGGTCGCAGGTTCGAATCCTGCACGACCCACCAATGTAAAAAAGCGCCCTAAAGGCGCTTTTTTGCTATCTGCGATTTACATCATCGTCAAAGTTGCAATCAACCTTTCTACCGCGGGTGTCGCCTGCTTCTCGTCATATACCACATACAAATCAGCCGGTATGCGCTCGCGCAAAGGACGGAACACCACGCCTGGCCACTGCATTTGCGCGTAACTGTCAGCGGCAAGCGTAATCCCCATCCCCATACTAATCATCGCCAGTACCGTCTGTGGCTCAACAGCTTCGCGTACAATCATCGGCGAGAACCCGGCCTGCTGACATACGCGATGTAAAAATGCCCAGTCAGAATGTGCTGAAGGCATGGTGACAAAATACTCATCCTGTAGCTCTGAGAGCGTAATAGATGATTCGCTGACTAGTCGATGATCTTCCGGCATAGCAACAAGAAAAGCGGCATCACGCAACCGCACGCTGGTAAACCCGGCGGTGGGTTCAGTTGCCATTCGCCAGATCCCGACATCCAGCTCCCGACGTTCAAGCAAAGCCATCTGCATGACCGGAGATTTTTCGCGAAAGATAACATCGACATTCGGGTTCTCTTTCAAAAAAGTGCGCATAACCGTACGCACTTCACTCCACATGGCGGTACCGACAATCCCCAGTTCAATGCGCCCCGCCTCACCCCGGCCAATTTGCTCGACGCGAGCCAGCGCCTGGTTTGCACTGGCGAGCAGCCGACGGGACTCTTCCATCAGCACTTTACCGGCATGCGTCAACGCGACACTCCGCGAGTGGCGAATAAACAGTAACGTGCCCAGTTGGCTTTCCAGCTCTTTAATATGCAGGCTCAACGGCGGCTGGGACATATTAAGACGGGCCGCAGCCCGCCCAAAATGCAGTTCCTCCGCCACGGCCAGAAAATAGCGCAGCAGCTTGAGATCGGTCCGATAGACGCGTTCCATCAAAACATATCCTGGCGATAACATTTAAGCGCCTACCTTAAAGCCTTTCATCGTCCACAGGAAAAATTTAGTGCGCAACTGTGCGCATCTCGCTGTTTTTACTGGTATGGTGATAATGAAAGCTGAAATAAAACACCACCGCAAGCACCAGCGCATAGGCCGCAAACACCAGCCAGATGGTCTGCCAGTCTTTGACCCCATCCACCGAGAAGTAATCGACTGCCATACCGCTTAACACGGAACCGAAATAAGCACCAATACCGTTAACGGTGGTCATAAACAGCCCTTGCGCGCTGGCACGGATATCTGAGCTTACCTCTTGTTCAACAAACACCGAGCCAGAAATATTGAAGAAGTCGAACGCGCAGCCGTAGACAATCATTGACAGCATAAGCAGCACAAAGCCTGTTGCGGACGGATCGCCGAAGGCAAACAGTCCAAACCGCAGCATCCAGGCCACCATGCTCATCAACATGACGGTTTTAATACCAAATCGACTGAGGAAGTATGGAATGGTCAGAATGAAGAACACCTCTGACATCTGCGAAACGGAGAGCAAAATGGATGGGTATTTGACGATAAAGCTCTCCGCATACGCAGGATTACGCGCAAAATCATGCAGGAAGGGGCTACCGAAAGTGTTAGTTATCTGCAGTACAGCACCCAGCAGCATCGCGAATAAAAAGAACACCGCCATACGGGGTTGTCTGAACAGGATAAATGCATTAAGGCCAAGTTTACTTGCCAGAGACTGAGACGTTTTTGTCTTCGCAACCGGAATGGATGGTAGCGTCAGAGAGTAGAGCGCCAGTAGCAGGGACGCAGCAGCCGCTATATAGAGCTGCACGTTGCTCAGCTCAGCCCCCATCAGGCTGATGGCCCACATCGCGGCAATAAATCCCACGGTGCCATACACCCGCACTTGCGGAAAATGGCTTACCGTATCCAGCCCTGACTGTTCAAGGCAGGAGTAAGAAATCGTGTTCGACAACGCAATCGTGGGCATAAAGGCCATCGCATTCACCAGCATGACCCAGAACATCAGCCCGGGTTCATTGACCTGCGCGGCATAACAGAGGGCAACGGCACAGACGAGGTGGCAAATCACGTATGCACGGTCTGCTCGCAGCCATTTGTCAGCAATAATCCCCACCAGAGATGGCATAACAATTGCGGCCAGCCCCTTGGAGCTGTAAACCATCCCCACGTCGGAGCCGGTAAAATGTAGAGTGTTAATCATGTAAGCGCCGAGGGTAACCAGCCAACTCCCCCAGATAAAATATTGCATAAAGGACATCATCTTTAAGCGAGTCGTGATGTTCATATTCCATTCCTTATAGCAGTGTGGCCCTCACGGGCCACTTTATTGTTTTAATCAGGCAATATGGCGAAGAAAACCGCAGATAAGGTTGATGAAGTTCTGGCGGGAAAGCTCAGCAGCCGCCAGTGTTTGTTCGTGTGAGAGTTTTACCTCGCCCAGACCTTCAGCAAGATTCGTAATTGCAGAAACGCCCACTACTTTCAGGTTGCAGTGACGCGCTGAGATCACTTCCGGCACCACAGACATGCCCACCACGTCGCCACCGATAATTTGCATCATGCGGATCTCCGCCGCAGTCTCGAAGTTGGGGCCAGGATAAGAGACAAACACGCCTTCATGCAGAGGGAAGCCCTCTTTCGCGGCCACGGTTTGCAAAACGGCACGGTAGTCTGCGTCGTAAGCATTAGCCAGCGAGAAGAAGCGATCACCAAAACGTTCATCGTTTAGTCCCACCATCGGCGTTCCCGGCATGGTGTTGATATGGTCACTCAACGCAACCAGGCTTCCTGGCTCAACGTCTTTACGCAATGAACCCGCAGCATTTGTGCTAAACAGCAGCTCACACCCCAGCAGTTTGAAAGTGCGGATCGCATCAGTCATGACGGTCATCCCGCGGCCTTCATAGAAGTGACCCCGCCCTTTCATACAGGCAACAGGTACACCGGCAAGATGTCCCAGGACCAGCTCACCGGCATGACCGTGAACCGTACTCACAGGGAAACCCGGCAGCTTTTCGTAGCTCAGAGAAACGGCGTCTTCAATCTGGTCGGCTAGTGCGCCAAGGCCAGAACCGAGAATGAACGCAACGCGCGGCGTGAAATTCGGTTTAGCGGTGCGGATGATGTCAGCGCAGTACCATGGGTTATTTGAGAGGGTCATAGAGGCTCCTTGAGAATTAAGATCGCGATATCGCGGATCGCATGACCTTAGTCTTATATCTGGAGCCTGCGGCTTACCTCCAATACACTTTTGCAGCACCATCAATACTGGTTGTGTATCAATGCAACTCCCTGCCAGATATGGCAGTTTTGCTCAAGCTAATCCCGTCGGTGCCGATACCTCTGTTTTATAACGTGAGGAAATACTATGTCGACGATTCAGGTGACTACACCCACAGTACAAACCAGCAATAGTGGAAGTAATCATTCTGGTAACAATGATATTGCTGCGCAAATAAACCACATTAAAGAGCAGATCACCAAGCTTACTCAGCAGCTAAAAGAGCTACCAGAGAGTACAGGCAGTACGGAAGAAAAGAAAAAACAACAGGAACTCATTCAGGCGCAGCTTAAAGTGCTGCAGGCCCAGCTAGCCGCGCTGCAGCGCCAGCAGGCCGAAGAGGCTCAGAAGAAACAGGATCAAAAGCTGGGAAAAGTGGAAGGTGTGAATAGCCCGTCAGATAATCATCAGATTGATATCTACATCTAATCTTCTGATGCGTTAAACAGTGGGTCGCGTATGCGGGCCTCGGTTAATCGTTGCGCCTGGATACGCACCACTTCCCAGATGGCCTGTGCCGCCCCCGAGAGTGAACGATTTTTTCGCCGCACCAGCATCAGCTTTCGCTCGACAACTGGTACCAATCGCTTCACGGACAGCCGACTTCCCTGTGGCAGGGGAAGCGCCAGGGCGGGCAATACGCTGATACCAATGCCAGCTTCCACCATAGGAAACAGCGTCGCCGGGTGACCAATCTCCTGCACGATCGTTGCCTTTACTCCCTGAGTCACCAGCGCAGAATCAATCAGCGGACGGCTGCCCGAGGCATAATCCTGCAATACCAGGTTCGCCCCCTGAAGGGACTGCCAGCTGACTACCGGTAATGTTGCCAGCGGATCGTCGTCCCGGCAGAGCAGCAAAAAAGGTTCTGAAAGTACGCTTTCACACGCCAGATCACTCACCTGACCGGGGTCGATCACAATCCCAAAATCCACATCCCCCTGTCGGATGCTTTCCAGCACCCACTGTTGCGGCCTGTCATGTAAAACAAAATCAATATCCGGGTAGCGGCGGTTCCCCTCGGCAATACACTGCGGAATAAGGTGGGCAGAGATCGTCTGGCTGGCAGCGACCCGCACCGTACCCGAAAGTTGCTGTCCCAAGCGCCCCACATCCCTGAGCGTACTGTTCAATTCATCAAGTAACCGCTCAAGGCGCAAGGCCAGTTGCTGCCCGGCTTCAGTCAGCACAACTTCGCGCGTGGTGCGGTCAAGTAACCGCACGCCCGTTTGGCTCTCCAGCTCTTTCACACTATGACTCACCGCCGACTGGCTCAGGCCGATCATCTCCCCTGCCCGGCTGAAGCTGCGGGCGTTTGCCACGGTGACGAAAATGCGAAGCTGACGTAAGGAATAATTCATCTGTTTAATTCATAAATGGATGCAATAAATCAATTTTATTTCTCAAATGGAAAAAAGCACAATAGCGACATCTGTTTTCAGGAGTCATTATGAAACTATTTCGTATTGTTGATCCGTTTACGCTTACCCTGGTTGCTACCGTTTTACTGGCCTCTTTCTTCCCGGCTCGCGGGGGATTTGTTCCGTTTTTTGAGGGGCTAACGACGGCCGCCATCGCACTGCTGTTCTTTATGCACGGCGCAAAACTCTCCCGCGAGGCCATTATCGCTGGCGGTAGCCACTGGCAACTACACCTCTGGGTGATGTGCAGCACGTTCATTCTGTTCCCAATACTCGGCGTGCTGTTTGCGTGGTGGGCTCCGGTTAACGTCGACCCGGCGCTCTACACCGGTTTCCTGTATCTGTGCATTCTGCCAGCCACCGTGCAGTCTGCCATTGCCTTTACCTCGCTGGCTGGTGGCAACGTTGCGGCTGCGGTTTGTTCTGCGTCTGCATCCAGCCTGTTAGGGATTTTCGTCTCCCCCTTGCTGGTGGGTTTACTCATGAACATGCACGGCGCGGAAGGTAACCTCGAGCAGGTGGGTAAAATCTGTCTGCAGCTGCTGCTGCCGTTTGTCCTGGGGCATCTCTCTCGTCCGTGGACGGGCGCGTTTGTGGCAAAGCACAAAAAATGGATCTCAAAAACCGATCAGTCGTCGATACTGCTGGTGGTCTATTCCGCTTTCAGTGAAGCGGTCGTGAATGGGATCTGGCATAAAGTGGGCGCAGGCTCGCTGCTGTTCATCGTGGTGGTCAGCCTCGTCCTGCTGGCAATTGTGATTGCAGTTAACGTCTTTGTGGCACGCAAGTGCGGCTTCAATAAAGCAGATGAAATTACGATTGTGTTCTGCGGGTCGAAAAAGAGCCTGGCGAACGGTATCCCGATGGCCAACATTCTGTTCCCGACCTCAGTGATTGGGATGATGGTGCTGCCGCTGATGATTTTCCATCAGATCCAGCTGATGGTCTGCGCGGTGCTGGCGCGTCGTTACAAACGCCAGACTGAAAAACTGGCGCAGGAAGAGACCCGCGCCGCGAAAGCTTAAGGGCGTTTCAGGGGCTGAACCAGCTGGGTCAGCCCCTCAGTTTTGATCAGTAACGTGATAGCCATCAGCTCACCCAGCCGCCCTGCCGGGAATTCATCCTTACGGGCAAACCACAGCAGATACTCTTCCGGCAAATCGATCAGCCTGCGGCCTTTATATTTACCGAACGGCATCTCGGTGTTGGCGATCTCAACGAGCTGCTCTTTCTCCACGTTATTCTCCCAGCAGACGCATCATTTCCGCTTCGTCGATCACCGCAATGCCGAGCTCCTGGGCTTTCGCCAGCTTCGAACCCGCTGCCTCTCCGGCAATCACCAAATCGGTTTTCTTCGACACGCTGCCCGCCACTTTGGCCCCCAGCGCCACCAGACGCGCTTTCGCATCGTCACGTGAAAGCTGGCTCAGGCTGCCGGTCAGCACCACCGTTTTACCGGCGAACGGACTGTCGATCTCTTCGGCATTAACCACTACCGGTGCGGGCCATTTGATGCCCTCTTCCAGCAACTTGCCGATGACTTCACGATTGCTCTCTTCAGCAAAGAAGTTAAAGACGTGCGTGGCGACAACAATCCCGACATCCGGGACTTTCTGCAACTCGTCGATGCTCGCTTTTTCAAGCGCATCCAGCGTACCAAAGTACGCCGCCAGCCCTGCTGCCGTCGCTTCACCTACTTCGCGAATACCCAGCGCGTAGAGGAAGCGTGCGAAGGTTGTATCTTTAGCGGTTTCCAGAGCATTGACAACATTCTGAGCTGACTTAGGCCCCATGCGATCAAGCCCCGTCAGTTTACCCGCAGTCAGTTTGAAAAGATCTGCTGGCGTATGAACGTACTCTTTCTCAACCAGCTGATCGATAATCTTGTCGCCCATGCCGTCAACATCCATCGCCCGACGGGAGACGAAGTGCTTCAGGGACTCTTTACGCTGTGCGCCGCAGATTAAACCGCCTGTACAGCGCGCCACCGCTTCACCTTCAACACGCTCAACGTCTGAGCCGCATACCGGGCAATGGGTGGGGAAAATAATCTCGCGCGTATCATCAGGACGTTCTGACTCAACAACGTTAACCACCTGCGGGATAACATCACCCGCGCGGCGAATGACCACTTTGTCACCAATACGCAGACCCAGACGCTCAATTTCATCGGCGTTATGCAACGTGGCATTACTCACCAGCACGCCAGCGACCTGCACCGGCTCCAGACGGGCAACCGGAGTAATGGCACCAGTGCGACCAACCTGGAACTCCACATCGCGGACAACGGTCATCTGCTCCTGTGCCGGGAATTTAAACGCAACCGCCCAGCGCGGAGCACGCGCAACAAAGCCTAACTGCTCCTGAAGCGCTAACGAGTTAACCTTAATGACGACGCCATCAATATCAAAGCCGAGCGTTGGACGGTCCTCTTCCACTTTGTGGTAGAACGCCAGTACGGCTTCCGGGGAGTCGCAAAGCTGAACACGGTTGCTCACCGGCAGGCCCCACGCTTTAAACTGCAGCAGACGTCCGAGGTGCGTATCCGGTAGCTCGCCCCCCTCAAGAATCCCTACGCCGTAGCAGAAGAAAGTAAGCGGTCGCTTCGCGGTGATTCGCGGGTCAAGCTGGCGCAGAGAACCTGCCGCCGCATTACGCGGGTTAGCAAACACTTTCCCACCGGTACGGCGCGCTTCATCGTTGATTTTCTCGAAGCCTGCCTGCGGCAGGAACACCTCACCGCGCACTTCCAGACGCGCGGGAATATTTTCACCCTGCAGTTTCAGCGGGATCGCGCGGATGGTACGTACATTGGTGGTGATGTCTTCACCCGTCGTACCGTCGCCACGTGTCGCAGCACGCACCAGCACGCCGTTTTCATAAAGAAGGCTGACCGCAAGGCCATCCAGTTTTAACTCGCAGCACCAGGTAAGGGTATCGCTGCTTTTAAGGCGATCCTGCACACGCTTATTAAACGCGAGAAAACTCTCTTCATCGAAGACGTTGTCCAGCGACAGCATCGGGACTTCATGACGCACCTGACTGAAAGCCCCCAGCGGCTCAGCGCCGACGCGTTGGGTGGGTGAATCGGGTGTGACGAGTTCCGGATGCTGCGCCTCTAATTCGCGGAGTTCGCGCATCAGGCGGTCGTACTCCGCATCCGGTAATTCCGGCGCGTCCATAACATGATAGAGATATTCATGATGGCGAAGCGTGGTTCGCAGTTCAGTGAGTTGTTGTTCGATTGAGTCCATATCGCACCATCAATGAGAAAAAACCCCCGACATGCGGGGGTTGAGGAGGAGTCGAAGTAAACGCGACGATTACGCGTTGGCTTCCTTAACTTCGCGGATGCGGTCCTGATACTCGCGCAGTTTCTGCGGGGTCATCATTCGACGCTGATCGTCGAGCACCACACCACCCACTTCATCAGCGATGTGCTGAGCGGATTGCAGCATCAGCTTAAAGTTCTGCAGTTCGTCACCATAGGACGGTACCTGCATAAAGATTGTGACCCCTGGCGTCACGAAATCGCCGGTCATTTCCGGGTCAAAGGTGCCAGGGTTGACCATATTGGCCAGGCTGAACAGCGCCGGACCGCTACCGTCAGGGCTCAGGTGGCGATGGAAAATATTCATGTCGCCAAACTTGAAACCTGCCTGTTGAATACTGTTAAGCAGTACGTCACCGTTAAGATGGCTGCCGTGATGTGCGGCAACGTTCATGATGATCACAGCTTCTTTGCGCTGCGGTTTTTCAACAACCGGTTCTGGCTCGACGACGGGCTCTGGCTCGACGTGCGGTGCCGGAGCTGGCTGCGGCGCAGGCTGCACATGCACAGGCTGCTGCGGTTGTTGTACCGGTTGAACTGGCTGTTGCACAGGCTGCTGTTGAACCGGCTGAGGTGCAGCAGGCTGCTGATGGACAGGCTGTTGCGGCGGTTGGCGCACCGGCTCTTCCACTGGCTGCTGCACTGGCTGGCGCGGCTGCGCGGAAGCATACGGCGGTTGATACTGGTGCTGCGCAGTACGGGTCGCTTCATGCTCCCCATGAGCCGCGCCGGGCGCAGTATTGACCCGATGAACACGAACTTCACCCACGCCGTCGTCGTCGCTGTCGTCGATGTCATCTTCACTGTCATCGTCGTCACGACTGGACTTCATGCGCTTCAGTGGGCGATCGCGAAACATAGAGGAACGTTCTTTACGGCTGGTCCAGAAACCATGTACCAGTAAAGCGATTATGGCGATCGCGCCAACAATGATTAATATCAGACGCAAATCCTGCATCATTATATTCTCTGTTGTTCTAACACCTTGCCACCACGGCAAACATTTACTCACTAAGAGTATTTGCCGTTTACGTCAAGTGCAAGTGTGTGCAGAGCATTCACAGCATAAAGATGAAGGAAATCGTGCTTTTTGCTGGTTTTTCGAACATTTCCTAACTGGTCATTGGTCCGTAAGTGGATAATATAGGCGGGCAATTCCACTGGTTGTGAAAAAAGGAGTACAGCCTGGTTATGGTTTCAACATCTTCTTCCCCCCCTCGCAGCGGCGTCTGGTATTTTTCTCAGGGCTGGAAACTGGTCTCATTGCCGGGGATTCGACGTTTCGTCATCCTGCCTCTGTTGATCAACATTATTCTGATGGGCGGTGCGTTCTGGTGGCTGTTCACAAAGCTGGAAAGCTGGATCCCCTCATTGATGAGCCATGTTCCTGAGTGGCTGCAGTGGCTCAACTACCTGCTCTGGCCGGTTGTGGTCATCTCCGTGCTGTTGGTATTCGGTTACTTCTTCTCAACGATCGCGAACTGGATAGCCGCCCCGTTTAACGGCCTGTTGGCGGAACAGCTGGAAGCACGGCTTACCGGTGCAACACCGCCGGACACGGGCGTGCTGGGGATCATGAAAGACATTCCACGTATCATGAAGCGCGAGTGGCAGAAATTTGCCTGGTACCTTCCCCGTGCAGTTGTGCTACTTATCCTCTATTTCGTGCCCGGCATCGGTCAAACGGTGGCCCCGGTGCTATGGTTCCTGTTCAGCGCCTGGATGCTGGCGATCCAGTACTGCGACTATCCGTTCGATAACCACAAAGTACCGTTTAAAGCGATGCGCACAGCCCTGCGCACCCAGAAGGTTGCCAATATGCAATTTGGCGCACTGACCAGCCTGTTCACGATGATTCCGTTCCTGAACCTTTTTATCATGCCCGTTGCGGTGTGCGGCGCGACAGCAATGTGGGTTGACTGCTACCGTGCTAAGCACGCGTTATGGAAGTAATGCAAAAATGTGTAAACAAGGGGTGGCTTATGCCGCCCCTTATTCCATACTGATCCCCATTATTTCCTTGCAGTATATAGATATGCGAATTCCTTACTTCCCCCTACCTGCTCAACAGGTATGCTGGGACGGTATCCCAATTTCATACAGTTAAGGACAGGCCATGAGTAAGATTTATGAAGACAACTCGCTGACTATCGGTCATACGCCCCTGGTTCGACTGAACCGTATCGGTAATGGACGCATTCTGGTGAAGGTCGAATCACGCAACCCGAGCTTCAGCGTAAAATGCCGTATTGGTGCAAACATGATTTGGGATGCTGAAAAACGTGGTGTACTGAAACCAGGCGTTGAGCTGGTGGAACCAACCAGCGGCAACACCGGTATTGCCCTGGCCTATGTTGCTGCCGCACGTGGCTACAAACTGACGCTGACTATGCCAGAAACCATGAGCATCGAACGTCGCAAGTTGCTCAAAGCGCTGGGGGCGAACCTGGTGCTGACCGAAGGCGCGAAAGGCATGAAAGGTGCCATTCAGAAAGCCGAAGAGATTGTGGCCAGCGATCCGGCAAAATATCTGTTGTTACAGCAGTTCAGCAACCCGGCAAACCCGGAAATTCATGAAAAAACCACCGGCCCTGAAATCTGGGAAGATACCGACGGTCAGGTTGACGTGTTTATCTCCGGCGTAGGTACCGGCGGTACGCTGACTGGTGTGTCACGCTATATTAAAGGCACGAAAGGTAAAAAAGATCTGATTACTGTTGCCGTTGAACCGACCGACTCACCGGTTATCACTCAGGCACTGGCGGGTGAAGAGCTTAAGCCAGGTCCACACAAAATTCAGGGCATTGGTGCCGGCTTCATTCCGGGTAACCTGGATCTGAAGTTGATCGATAAAGTGGTCACCATCACTAACGAAGAAGCCATATCTACCGCGCGTCGTCTGATGGATGAAGAAGGCATTCTGGCGGGTATCTCTTCCGGTGCGGCTGTTGCGGCAGCGCTCAAACTTCAGGAAGACGAAGCCTTTACCAATAAGAATATTGTGGTTATCCTTCCATCCTCGGGTGAGCGTTACTTAAGCACTGCACTGTTTGCCGATCTCTTCACTGAGAAAGAACTGCAACAGTGATGCCAGCATGTTAATAACGCGTAAAAAAGCACCTTTTTGGGTGCTTTTTTGTGGCCTGCTTCAAAGTTTTACCCCTCCTGGCATTGATTCACCCCGTTGGGTCTGGTATTTAAACCAGCAATTATTTTGATGCGTGAAATTAATCAGTGAATGAAATAGCCTTGCTGAATCGATTTTATGATTTGGTTCAAGTCTTGCTTTCGCTGCATAATGTTTAATGACGATCGAAACGTCAGCGCTAACAATACAGGCTAAAGTTCAGTCGCCAGGCTAGACTTTAGTTCCACAACACTAAACCTATAAGTTGGGGAAATACAATGTTCCAGCAAGAAGTTACCATTACCGCTCCGAACGGTCTGCACACCCGCCCTGCTGCTCAGTTTGTTAAAGAAGCGAAAGGCTTCACTTCTGAAATCACTGTGACTTCCAACGGCAAAAGCGCTAGCGCAAAAAGCCTGTTCAAACTGCAGACTCTGGGCCTGACTCAGGGCACTGTTGTCACCATCTCTGCAGAAGGTGAAGACGAGCAGAAAGCAGTTGAGCATCTGGTAAAACTGATGGCTGAGCTCGAGTAAGTTTCCGGGTTCTTTTAAATATCAGTCACAAGTAAGGTAGGGTTATGATTTCAGGCATTTTAGCATCCCCGGGTATCGCTTTCGGCAAAGCACTGCTGCTGAAAGAAGACGAGATCGTCATTGACCGGAAAAAAATTTCTGCCGACAAGGTTGATCAGGAAGTTGAACGTTTTCTGAGCGGTCGTGCCAAGGCATCTGCGCAACTGGAAGCAATCAAAACTAAAGCTGGCGAAACTTTCGGTGAAGAAAAAGAAGCCATCTTCGAAGGGCACATCATGCTGCTCGAAGATGAGGAGCTGGAGCAGGAAATCATAGCCCTGATTAAAGATAAAGGCATGACAGCCGACGCGGCTGCACATGAAGTTATCGAAGGTCAGGCGACTGCCCTGGAAGAACTGGATGACGAATACCTGAAAGAGCGTGCGGCTGACGTACGTGACATCGGTAAGCGCCTGCTGCGCAACATCCTGGGTCTGGCCATCATCGATCTGAGCGCGATTCAGGATGAAGTAATTCTGGTTGCGGCCGACCTGACCCCGTCAGAAACCGCTCAGTTGAACCTGAAAAAGGTCCTCGGTTTCATCACCGATGCAGGCGGCCGTACTTCCCACACCTCAATCATGGCGCGTTCTCTGGAACTGCCAGCCATCGTGGGCACCGGTAGCGTCACCTCTCAGGTGAAAAACGGCGACTATCTGATTCTGGATGCCGTAAACAATCTGGTTTACGTCAACCCAACGAATGAAGAGATCGAAAAACTGCGCGCGGTTCAGGAGCAAGTTGCGACTGAAAAAGCGGAACTTGCTAAGCTGAAAGACCTGCCAGCAATCACCCTGGACGGTCATCAGGTAGAAGTGTGCGCAAACATCGGTACCGTACGTGACGTTGATGGCGCTGAGCGCAACGGTGCGGAAGGTGTCGGTCTCTATCGTACAGAATTCCTGTTCATGGACCGTGACGCGCTGCCTACTGAAGAAGAACAGTTCGCTGCTTACAAAGCCGTGGCTGAAGCCTGTGGCTCTCAGGCGGTTATCGTCCGTACCATGGACATCGGTGGCGACAAAGAGCTGCCGTACATGAACTTCCCGAAAGAAGAGAACCCGTTCCTGGGTTGGCGTGCAGTACGTATCGCAATGGATCGTAAAGAGATCCTGCGCGATCAGGTTCGTGCCATCCTGCGTGCGTCTGCTTTCGGTAAACTGCGCATCATGTTCCCGATGATCATCTCTGTTGAAGAAGTGCGTGCACTGAAGAAAGAGATCGAAATCTACAAACAGGAACTGCGTGACGAAGGTAAAGCATTTGACGAGTCAATCGAGATCGGCGTAATGGTGGAAACACCTGCAGCGGCGACCATTGCGCGTCATTTAGCCAAAGAAGTTGATTTCTTTAGTATCGGTACCAATGATTTAACGCAGTACACCCTGGCAGTTGACCGTGGTAATGATATGATTTCACATCTCTACCAGCCAATGTCACCGTCCGTACTGACGCTTATTAAGCAAGTTATTGATGCTTCTCATGCAGAAGGTAAATGGACTGGCATGTGTGGTGAGCTTGCAGGCGACGAACGTGCTACACTTCTGTTGCTGGGTATGGGTCTGGACGAATTCTCTATGAGCGCCATTTCCATCCCGCGCATTAAGAAGATTATCCGTAACACGAACTTCGAAGATGCGAAGGTGTTAGCAGAGCAGGCTCTTGCTCAACCGACAACGGACGAGTTAATGACGCTGGTTAACAAGTTCATTGAAGAAAAAACAATCTGCTAATCCACGAGATGCGGCCCAATTTACTGCTTAGGAGAAGATCATGGGTTTGTTCGATAAACTGAAATCTCTGGTTTCTGATGATAAGAAAGACTCCGGAACTATTGAGATTGTTGCTCCGCTCTCCGGCGAGATCGTCAACATCGAAGACGTGCCGGATGTAGTGTTTGCTGAGAAAATCGTTGGTGATGGCATTGCTATCAAACCAACTGGCAACAAAATGGTTGCTCCAGTTGACGGCACCATCGGTAAAATTTTTGAAACCAACCATGCGTTCTCTATCGAATCTGATAGCGGTATCGAACTGTTCGTTCACTTCGGTATCGACACCGTTGAACTGAAAGGCGAAGGCTTCAAACGTATCGCGGAAGAAGGCCAGCGTGTTAAAGTTGGCGACCCAGTGATTGAATTCGATCTGCCACTGCTGGAAGAAAAAGCCAAGTCTACTCTGACTCCGGTTGTTATCTCCAACATGGACGAAATCAAAGAACTGATCAAACTGTCTGGCAGCGTCACCGTGGGTGAAACCCCGGTTATCCGCATCAAGAAGTAATTTTTGCCGCACAGAAAAATGGCGCCTTCGGCGCCATTTTTGTTTACGCGGGCAGGATAAGCTCGTCGTAACCTTTCGACTGCGTGTAAATCATCACATCCGTCACCCGATCGCCTGCCAGGCAAATGGCATCGGCAACGGTTTTGCCCTCAACAATTCCGCTTACCAGCTCTGAACAGAACAGATCGCCCGTCCCTTTCAGATCCGTTTCAACACGCGGGTGTGCGCTGATGGTAACCCCTTCATGAGTGACCAGCACGACATGAATATTTTCCGCATCGCCAGCCACTGGTGCACTGGTGATCGCCACCCACTTCAGCGTATCGGAAAGCAAGCCCTGCGCCGCTGCGATGGCGTTTTCAAGTGTACGACACGGTTTACCGCTTAGCACTTCCAGCTCAAACACATTGGGGGTAATCCCCTGCGCCAGCGGTAATAAATGTTCCCGATACGCTTCAGGGATATCAGGCTTCACGTACATCCCGCTGTCGATATCGCCGATGACCGGGTCGACCAGCACCAGCAGGTCCGGGTGCTGAGCTTTGATGACCCTGAGCCATTGTGCGAGCAATTTAATCTGGCTGGCGCTGCCCATATAGCCGGTCGTCACCGCCTTCAGCTCACGCAGGATCTCACGCTCTTCCAGCGCTTTCAGATAACCGCTGAACCACTCATCCGGGATCACTCCACCGTAGAAGGTGTCGTAGTGCGGCGTATTACTGAACAGGACCGTCGGTACGGCGGTGACGCTCAGCTGATGGGTACGAATATTCGGCACCGCAATACTGTTCCCCACGCTACCGTAAACCACCTGCGACTGCACCGCGACAATATCGGTTTGTTGCGCCCGGGTGTTATCCCGGAAAAGAATCATCTCCATGATGCTTAAATCCCTGCCCCCTGCGAATAACTCTCTTCACCAAAGACACCGGTAGACAGATAACGATCGCCGCGATCGCAGATTATTGCCACGACCACTGCACCCGGGTTTGCCTTTGCAACCCGAATCGCACCCGCCACCGCGCCGCCCGAACTGACGCCACAGAAGATACCTTCGCGCACGGCCAGTTCGCGCATGGTATTCTCCGCCTCGCGCTGGTGAAGATCCAGCACCTGGTCCACAAGCTGCGCATTAAAGATGCCGGGCATATACTCCGCAGGCCAGCGACGGATCCCCGGAATGCTGCTTCCCTCTTCCGGCTGTAAACCAACAATGGTGACAGCTTTTTCCTGCTCACGCAGAAAACGCGACACACCGGTAATGGTGCCGGTAGTGCCCATGCTGGAGACAAAATGGGTGATACGTCCGTCGGTTTGCTGCCAGATTTCCGGGCCAGTAGTGGTGTAGTGCGCGTACGGGTTATCCGGATTATTGAACTGATCGAGCAATTTGCCCTCGCCACGCTCGGCCATCTCCAGCGCCAGATCGCGTGCCCCTTCCATTCCCTGCTCTTTGGTCACCAGAATCAGTTCGGCGCCATAGGCACGCATAGCCGCGCGGCGCTCCTGACTCATGTTATCCGGCATCAGTAGCTTCATGCGGTAGCCTTTCAACGCCGCAATCATTGCCAGCGCGATGCCGGTGTTGCCACTGGTCGCCTCAATCAGCACGTCACCAGGCTTAATTTCACCGCGTTTTTCGGCCTGGACTATCATCGACAGCGCCGCGCGGTCCTTCACCGACCCCGCCGGGTTGTTGCCTTCAAGTTTGACCCAGATTTCGCTGCCGTTGTCTGGCCCCATGCGCTGAAGCTTGACCAGAGGCGTGTTGCCGATAGTGTTTTCGAGTGTATTCACGTTTTTTACTCAATAAAAAAGCCGGGGCGCGCGCAGCGATCCCGGCCTACAAGACGCAGTGATAACTGTAGGCCCGGTAAGCGCAGCGCCACCGGGCGATAAACATCCTAATAACCTATCAGGCCGTCTCTGCCAGAGCAATATCCTCGCGCGTCTCAATGCGTTCCTTCCCGTGATAAATACGCGCATGTTGCAGACCGACAAACAGGCGTTCTCCCCGGTGCGGCGGCACATCATCGCGCATGACCACGGTCAGCGGCTCGGTATACCAGCCCAGCGGTTGTACCACCAATTGGGTGTAGTGCCCTTTAGGGCTAGCTTCCAGTACTTGTACCGGCAGCGGTGAATCCAGGCTGGTGCGACGGCTGACGTCCACTTCCCACGGGCGCAGGAACAGGTCGACCGGACCCTGATGCGCAGAGGTATAGCCCAGCGGCCAGCGGTGCGCGCCAACATGGAATTGCCCCCCACGAATGGTGCCCTGCAGACGGTTCACCTCGCCCATAAACTCCAGAACAAAACGGGTCGCCGGTTCACGCCACAGCTGCTCGGGTTCATCAACCTGTTCAATATTCCCCTGGCTCATGACCACCACGCGGTCAGCGACTTCCATCGCCTCTTCCTGATCGTGGGTTACGAAGACGCTGGTGAATTTCAACTCTTCATGGAGCTGACGCAGCCAGCGACGCAGTTCTTTTCGCACCTGCGCATCCAGCGCGCCGAAAGGTTCATCCAGCAAAAGAATTTGCGGCTCAACGGCCAGCGCGCGCGCCAGCGCCACGCGCTGTTTCTGCCCACCGGACAGCTGGGCCGGGAAACGGTCCGCCAGATGAGCCAGCTGCACCATCTCCAGCAGTTTGGTCACTTTCGCTTTAATGGTTGCCGCATCCGGGCGCTCGCGACGCGGCAGCACGGTCAGGCCAAACGCGATGTTGTCGAACACGGTCATGTGGCGGAACAACGCGTAGTGCTGGAATACAAACCCCACCTTACGGTCGCGGGCGTGCAAACGGCTCACGTCAGTACCGTGGAAGCGGATATGCCCGCTGGTCTGATGCTCAAGCCCGGCAATAATACGCAGTAGTGTCGTTTTTCCTGAGCCAGACGGCCCCAGCAGCGCCACCATTTGTCCGGAAGGGATATCCAGCGAGATATCATTCAGCACCTGGGTGCGACCAAAAGACTTCTTAATATTGGCAATCTCAATGCTCATGATTTCCCTCCTGGTGCTGACGTTTTTCCTGATTCTCTAAACGCCACTGCACCACACTCTTCAAAAACAGGGTCAAAATCGCCATCAGCGTCAGCAACGCTGCGGCAGTAAAGGAACCGACGGTGTTGTAGTCCTGTTCCAGTAATTCAATCTGTAACGGCAGCGATAAGGTTTCACCGCGAATCGAGCCGGATACCACCGATACCGCACCAAACTCGCCAATCGCGCGGGCGTTGGTCAGCACCACGCCATAGAGCAACGCCCAGCGGATATTCGGCAGCGTCACACGGCGGAACATCTGCCAGCCTGACGCGCCCAGCAGCACCGCCGCTTCGTCTTCGTTGCTCCCCTGGCTCAACATCACCGGTACCAACTCACGCACTACAAACGGACAGGTCACGAAGATGGTGACCAGCACCATGCCCGGCCAGGCGAACATGATCTGCAGGTTATGCTCATCCAGCCAACCGCCCAATGGGCCGTTGGAGCCGTAAAAGAGCAGGTACACCAGGCCCGCCACCACCGGTGACACGGCGAAAGGAATGTCCAGCAGAGTCAGCAGTAACTGACGTCCAGGGAAATTAAAGCGCGTCACCAGCCAGGCCAGCAACGTACCAAATACCAGGTTGACCGGCACGGTGATCAGCGCAATCAATACGGTCAACCAGATGGCGTGTAACATATCCGGGTTGGCGAGGTTTTCCAGCGCGGGCATCAACCCTTTGCTGAATGCCTGAACGAAGATATAGACCATCGGGACAACAAGAATAAACGCGGAAACCAGCACACCCGTCCCGATCAGTAACCATTTTTCCCAGTTAACACGGGGGGTGTCATAACGCTTCAATTGAGTAACTTCCGCCATTAGTGACCTACCACACGTCGACCAAAGCGACTTTGCAGAGTGTTAATCGAGAACAGCAGCAGCAACGAGGCTGCCAGAATCACCGAGGCAATGGCGCTCGCCGCCGGATAATCAAACTCCTGCAAACGGATGAAAATCATCAGCGAGGTGACTTCTGTTTTCCAGGCGATGTTTCCGGCGATGAAAATCACCGCACCAAACTCACCGAGGCTACGGGTAAACGACAGCGCGACACCGGCCATCAACGCCGGAGACAACTCCGGCAGGACAACCTTGCGGAAGCTCTGCCAGCGTGTAGCGCCCAGCGTTTCCGCCGCTTCTTCATATTCAGGGCCTAACTCTTCCAGCACTGGCTGTACGGTACGCACCACAAACGGGATACTGGTAAAGGCCATCGCGACAGCAATACCGAGCCAGGTATAGGTTACTTTGATATCAAACTTCGCCAGCCACTCACCGTAAAAACCGTTTACCGAAAACAGCGATGCCAGCGTTAAACCTGCTACGGCAGTCGGCAATGCAAACGGCAAATCCATTAACGCGTCGAGCAATGTGCGGCCCGGGAAGCGATAGCGGGTTAAGATCCACGCCATCAGCAAGCCAAATACACCGTTAAACATTGAGGCGACAAATGCCGACAGCAACGTGACTTTATAGGCCGCCACCACCTGCGGGTTAGTAATCACTTCCCAGTATTGCGCCCAGCTCATCTGAGCGAGCTGCATTACCAGCGCGCTAAGCGGCAACAACAAAATCAGACAGACGAACAGCAGGCTGGTCCCGAGGCTTAAGGTAAAGCCTGGCAGCACGCGTCTGGAGGAAACTGCAAACATTACTTACGCCCCGCCGCCAGCAATTTGTCTAACTCACCGCCGCTGGCAAAATGCGTTTTCATCACATCAGGCCAGGAGCCGAAATGGTCCTCCACGCGGAACAATTCGGTCTGCGGGAATTTATCTTTCAGTTTGTTCATCACATCCGGGTTATTCACCCGGTAGTAGTAATCGGTAATGACAGTCTGTGCCTGCGGGCTGTACAGGTAGTTTAAATAAGCTTTTGCCGCTTTCTCGGTACCGTTCGCCTGCACGTTTTTATCCACCCACGCCACCGGGAACTCAGCCAGAATATTGGTTTTCGGGATAACAACCTCAAAACCCTGCGCTTCGTATTGCTTACGGATATTGTTCACTTCCGATTCAAAACTGATCAGCACATCGCCGAGACCGCGTTCAGCGAAGGTCGTGGTCGCCCCGCGTCCGCCGGTATCAAATACTTCGACGTTTTTCAGGAACTGGGTCATGAACTGCTCGGTTTTGGCTTTATCGTTACCGTCAGCCTTGTCCGCTGCGCCCCACGCCGCCAGATAGGTATAACGCGCATTGCCGGAGGTTTTCGGGTTCGGGAAAATCAGCTTCACGTCAGAACGCACCAGGTCGCTCCAGTCGTGGATGTTCTTCGGGTTGCCCTTACGCACCAGGAAGCCCATGGTGGAGTAGAATGGGGAGCTGTTGTTCGGCAAACGGCTCTGCCAGTCTGCCGGGATCAGCTTGCCCTTGTCGTGCAGGATCTGCACGTCAGTCACCTGGTTGTAGGTCACCACATCCGCTTTCAGCCCCTGGAGGATTGCCAGCGCCTGCTTGGACGAACCGGCGTGAGACTGTTTGATGGTCAGCTTGTCGCCGTTGTTTTCTTTCGCCCACTGCTGTTCAAACGGTGGATTAAGGGCGGCAAACAGCTCGCGTGAGACATCGTATGAGCTGTTAAGCAACTCAGTCGCCTGCGCCTGTGCCACCAGCAGTAAACCTGCCAGCGCCAGAGTTCCTTTTTTCAGTACAGTAACGGCCATTGCGCACCCTTATAAATGTGATGACTATCTTATAGTCATAATATTTATAACGAGGACGAAAGGAGTAACGGTTTTATATACCGTTTGGTGATTTACAAGCAGAAAAGAGAATAAGGGTAAATCCCCTCTCCCTTGAGGGAAAGGGGGAAAGGCAATTACAGCGCCAGCAGACGCTCCACGGACGGCGCGAAGTAATAACCGCCGGTCACCGGTTTGGTAAAGCGCAGCATGGCGTCGCGCTTACCGTCGGTATCGCCAAACATGCTCAGCAGCTGCTGTTCAATGTTGTACAGACGCGCACAGTACGCGCAGAAGTAGAGGCCGTGTGTGCCGCTAGCCGTGCCATACGGCAGGCTCTGGCGAACAATTTTCAGGCCTTTGCCATCTTCTTTGAGGTCAACGCGGGTCAAGTGGGAAGTAGCCGGACGCTCGTCGCCGTCAATCTCTTCGTTGGCTTCTTTGGTACGGCCGATCATCATCTCCTGGTCGTGTACGCTCATGCGGTTAAGCTGCTTGAGGTTGTGCTCCCAGCGCTGGACGAACACATAGCTGCCACCCGCGTCCACACCGTCTTTGATCACCGCGACTTCACGACGCGTCTCTTCACCTGCCGGGTTTTCGGTACCGTCGACAAAGCCGCTCAGATCGCGTTCTTCCACCCAGCGGAAGCCGTGCACTTCTTCCTGCACCTCAATGCTGTCGCCAAACGCCGCGACCGCCGCCTGGGCAACCGAGAAATTCACATCGTGACGCAGAGAGAGAATGTGGATCAGCACGTCGTATTGTGTCGCTGGCGCAAGACCTTTACCGTAAGGGATAAAGTCCTTTAGCTCTTCAGCCCCTTCGCCACCGCTCAACTGACGCCAGACGTTGTTGCCAAAGGCGACAACGGCACCGAGGTGAGCATCCGGGAATTTGGCCTGGAAGGTAGTCAGTTTATCGACGAATACTTTACTGGCCGCACGCAGGGCATCCACGTCCCCTTTAACATTGGCTTCAATCCAAATCGCCGCGCGGCAGTGTTCTGGCAAAATGCCACTCTGAACCTGAGACATCGCTCCTCCTGAAATAAAGATGCCACGACAACGTGGCATTGATGGCGGGTATTATACCCTGATTTCATCGGGGCGGTTTGTTCCGGCGCAAATTACTGCTTCCAGATAATTTTGCTCACTTTCCAGTTCTTCAGCGTGTCGTCAGACGGCATCAATCCTTCCGGACCGCTCCAGGTTCCAGTGAAGACGTAACTTATGTGCTGGCTGCCCTCAGCTTTACATTCCACAGCCACGCCATCGTCTGAAGAGGCGTTTGCACAGTTGCCGAAGGCCTGTTTGTAGAGATCGCTAAACGGTGTACCGACCTTCACACCACTTGCCGTGGGAATAGCGTCATCCAGCACCGCAATGCGGTTCACCGTGCCTTTATCACCGTTAATCACCAGCGCCAGCTTGTCGCCCTTCAGCGCTTCGTAATAGCGAACAATATTGCCATTCTCCGTTTTCATGCCGCTGCGCAGGCGGTAATCGATGCTGAGCGCATCCTGAATAGCATTCTGATCCAGCGCTGTTGCGGCGGTAATTTTTCCCACGCCCTGCTCGGTCACTTCCGTTGATGAGCCAAACCAGTTCCACGGATACGCAGCGGACCAGTTAATGGATGAGAGCGTTGAACACCCGGTTAACGCCAGCGGGAGAGCGCATAAAAGTAAACGCAGCGATTTCATTGAAACGTCCTTACTTGTTAAATCAACGCTTGTTGGAGTGCGACATAGGCAAAAAGTGCCGTATTAATCATCCTGATGCGTAAAACAGGCGCGAAAACGCGGGTTGGTCAGCAGCCACAGCAGCGCCACAATATCCGCAACCACCAGCGCAATACCGATGCCCGTAAGCGGTTCACCGTACCACCAGAGAACGGGTTGCCAGCAGAGTAGCGCAATCTGGGCGAGGATCAGCAACCCGCGAAGCGCCCCCCACAGACGTGGGATCATATGCCGCCGTCCGCTGCATAAAAAAGCAACCACAGCAGGAACACCCGGCAATAAGCCGAGCCAGAACGCATCGTGATCGGGGTAAAAGAGATTCAGCAGTGTGTCGCCCTGCCCGCGCGACGCACCAGCCATCACAAACAGTACCCAGGTGCGGGCCTGGAGCAGCAGAACGCACCAGAATAAAAAGGGCAACCTGACGCGGCCCTGCGCGTCATAATCAGCCGGATGGATCTCAGTACTCTTCATCTTCGATCAGACGTTTTCCTAAACTCAACACGTCAGAATGCTCATAGCCCAGACGCTCATACATGCCCAGCACAACGTCGTTATCTTCCCGCACCATGATCTGAATTTTCGGGCAACCGCGGGCAATGAGCTTTTTCTCAAGACGATTAAGCAAAGCATTGGCGATGCCACGACCACGATATTCCGGGTGAACGCCCAGATAATAGGCCGACCCACGATGACCGTCGTAACCGCCCATTACCGTCCCCACCACCTCGCCATTCACTTCAGCAACCAGAAACAGACTGACATCGTGATTCACCTTCCGCTCGATATCCATTTCCGGATCGTTCCACGGACGCAGCAGATCGCAGCGCTCCCAAAGGGTGATCACCTCTTCGAAATCTTCCTGGCGAAAAACGCGTATCTCCATGGTATTAACCGCCTTTTCGGGTTTAAAAACAGTGATTATGGCGTGAACCTCTCGTTTAGCCAATAACCGGGGAAAATCTCACCAAAATTTGGCATAATGTCAGTTTGTCACGTATTGAAATGAAAAGTAAAACAATTGCCAATAAGGACTGTCGTAACGCCAATCACGATACGATATAACACCAGGACTCCAATTTTTACAATTCAGGCCGCATGAGCACATTCAAACCATTAAAAGCACTCACATCGCGTCGTCAGGTTCTCAAAGCGGGGCTGGCGGCCTTAACGTTAACGGGCATCGCAAAGCAGGCTCAGGCAAAAGACGAGAGCACGCTCAAAACCAGTAACGGACACAGTAAGCCGAAGACCAAAAAGCCGGGCGCAAAGCGTCTGGTGATGCTTGACCCGGGCCATGGCGGGATTGATACCGGCGCCATCGGCAAAAACGGTTCGAAAGAAAAACACGTCGTGCTCGCGATTGCAAAAAATGTGCGCGCGATTTTACGCAGTAACGGCATTGACGCCCGCCTGACGCGCTCCGGCGACACCTTTATTCCGCTGTATGACCGCGTGGAGATAGCCCATCAGCACGGGGCAGACCTGTTTATGTCGATTCACGCCGACGGCTTTACCAACCCTTCTGCGGCTGGTGCCTCAGTGTTTGCGCTTTCTAACCGTGGCGCCAGTAGCGCCATGGCGAAATATCTCTCGGATCGCGAAAACCGGGCAGATGAAGTTGCCGGGAAGAAAGCCACCGATAAAGATCACCTTTTACAGCAGGTGCTGTTTGACCTCGTGCAGACCGATACGATCAAAAACAGCCTGACGCTCGGCTCACATATTCTGAAGAAAATTAAGCCAGTGCATCGTCTGCACAGTAAAGGCACCGAGCAGGCGGCGTTTGTGGTGCTGAAGTCACCGTCCATCCCGTCCGTGCTGGTGGAAACCTCCTTTATCACCAACCCGGAGGAAGAACGCCTGCTCGGCACCACGGCGTTTCGCCAGAAGATTGCCAACGCTATCGCTTCCGGCATTATCAGTTACTTCAACTGGTTCGATAACCAAAAAGCGCACTCCAGGAAACGTTGATGAAACCCAATGCTCAACTGGTCAAAGCCTTCCTGCTACAGCTGCAGGATGAGATTTGCCAGAAACTGGCCGCCGCAGACGGCGGTGAATTTCAGGAAGATAACTGGCAGCGTGAAGCCGGTGGCGGTGGGCGCAGTCGGGTACTGCGTAACGGCGGTATCTTTGAACAAGCTGGCGTCAATTTCTCGCACGTTCATGGTGACGCGATGCCTGCGTCAGCGACCGCGCATCGTCCTGAACTGGCAGGCCGCAGTTTCGAAGCGATGGGCGTCTCGCTGGTGGTGCATCCGCACAACCCGTTTGTGCCGACCAGCCACGCCAATGTGCGCTTTTTCATTGCGGAAAAACCAGGGGCCGATCCAGTGTGGTGGTTTGGCGGCGGTTTCGACATGACGCCCTACTACGGCTTCGAAGAGGATGCCGTACACTGGCACACCACCGCGCGAGACCTTTGTCTGCCGTTTGGCGAAGACGTTTACCCGAAATATAAAAAGTGGTGCGATGACTACTTTTACCTGAAGCACCGCGACGAGCAGCGCGGCATTGGCGGACTGTTCTTTGACGATTTAAACACACCTGATTTTGATACCGCGTTCAGCTTTATGCGCGCGGTGGGCGAAGGCTATACCGACGCGTATATGCCCATCGTCGAACGCCGTAAAAACACCGACTATGGCGTACGTGAACGCGAATTCCAGCTTTATCGCCGCGGGCGCTATGTGGAGTTCAACCTGGTCTGGGATCGCGGGACGCTTTTCGGACTTCAGACCGGCGGGCGCACGGAATCCATTTTGATGTCGATGCCGCCGCTAGTGCGTTGGGAATATGACTGGCATCCGGAAGCGAACAGCCCAGAAGCCGCCCTTAGCGAGTTTATTCAGATCCGCGACTGGGTGTAATTGCCTGATGACATTAGCATCGCTTTCGGCACGCTAATGTCATCACGCCCACTGGCGCATACGCTGATGCAGCGTCAACGACGGTTTCTCCGCAAACAATTGCTGGTAGTCGGTGGCAAACTGTCCCAAATGCCAGAATCCCCACTGCATGGCGGCATCTTTTACCGTCGCGCTTTGCGACCACGGGCTTATCAGTTCGCGACGCACGGCGTTCAGACGAATACGTTTTAACCAGGAATTTGGACCGATTCCGAGTATAGTATGAAAGGCGTTTTGCAACGTTCGACGGCTGACGTGCAACTGATTACACAGATCGAGTACGGTCAGTGGCTCTGACATATTTTCCAGCACATATTCGCGCGCACGCGACAGCAGACGACGATAGCTCTGATGGCTGATGCTCTCGGCCGTGATTATCGGCTGTGCGTCTTCCAGCATTGTGCCCATAGCCAGCAGCAGGTTATCGCCCAGCACCTTGCGTACCGCAGGTTGATGGAGGTTCTCCGGCTTCTCACTAAATGTCGCCAGCGCCTGCTGCACGAATCCCCACAGGGCAGCTTTGTGCTGTTCTTTCACCTCCAGCGCCGACTGGCTGCGCAGCATATGCAGCACCCTTTCCGGGTTATGCAGGAAGTTGGCCTGACGGGCAATCGCCTCTTCTGAAATAACGACACCCAGAATGGTGTAATCATCCGGCGTACTCAGTTCAAACTCCGTCCCGCCCGGGCGGGTCGCAATTTCAGCGTTACCCAGACACTGGGTGCCAATAAATCCCTGTTCGCAGCGCGTGGCCGGAATACCAAACCAGAATGAGTTCGGCCAGACAAGACACGACTGACGCAGCGCCAGCCCGGTGTATTCACGGAACACCTGAATATCATCGAGCAGGATTTCCGTGAACTCGCCATGAAATTTTCCCGGATGCAACTGGTCGTAGATCTGCTGCCAGGCGGTAATCGTCAGCGCATGCTCATACACATCCGTTGTGCGCCGCTGGTGAACGTTGTCCACCTCAACTTTCGGCGTAAGTTTAACGTCTTCGGGTAATGCTTCATGATAAAGATGGTGCAGGTTTGCAGTTCGGGTCTTTTTCATGATCTTTTAAGCCGGAAGCGCCAACGACGCCACCGGCCCTCCGACAGGTTAATTTTTTAAGCGATAGCGACTACTGCGTTTACGCAACGCTCCGTGAGAAAAGAGCTGTTCCAGCGCCTTTCGGGCCTCATCAAGAGACCAGCCAAAGTGGGCAGCCACTTCCCCTGCCGTCATTCCTTGACGGACCGATGCCAACAACGCCATAAGCTGCTCAGAGGAGTCAGACGTCAAGGAGGTATTCAGCGTAGTAACGTCTGTTTTCACTTCGGGCTTCTGTTCTGGTTTCTTCGGCTGGCGCGTAAAACCGCCGATCAGCCACTGGGTGTCATCGTCCGGCCGGCCTATTTCCTTACGGCTGATAACACGACCCGTACGCGCTGCGGCGGCGCTGCCGGCATCCAACGCTGCGCGGCATGCCGCCAGATCGCCTTCCACCGCCAGTGTCAGCCGGCCAGGATCGAGCACTTCGTGGCTAAGCAGACGCACGTTCGCGGCTTTCAGCATGGCATCCGCCGCGTCTACGGCAGCCACCATGCCATCCACTTCCAGTAATCCCAGTGCATTGATCATCACAACCTCTCTTACGCGCGCTGAACAGGATTACGGGCAATATCCAGCACGGCATCAGCAAAGGCGTTACAGGCAGCTTTACAGGCAGCCTGGCTACCGGTCAAAAACGCCGCCGAGTAGTTGGTTTCTGACGGCGGTGGCACATAAGTCACCAACTGCACATCGGCAGACTTCAGCGCAGCATCAATACCAAATGTTGCTTCCAGCGGCGGCGCCACCAGATACGCCATCGGATCGCCAGGTCGGCATCCCGCCGTCGCCGAAAGATATGAGCCGGTACGCGAAACCACGTGTGCCAAGAAAGCGGTATCTTCTGTGTCATTCGCCCACTGGAACGCGGCACCGCTTTCAATATTGGCCACCATCGCGTCCAGACCTGCGCGAACTTCGGCCGGGTTTGGCCCTCCGAGCATAATCAGCACTTCGCCCGAGGTTGGAGAGGGGCTGTGCGCCGCGCCGGCATACAGCGAGCGGCCATAAACCACTTCGACCATTGCCTGTTTTGTCGCTTCATCTGCGGCAATATACGCCACGTCATCAGAATCTGCTGTGATGAGTCCGAGGCTACGTACGTGGGGCGGTAATTTAAGTTCTCGAGCAAAACCGTCATTTACCGAGGCGATCACGCGCATTGCGGTGACTGAAGGTCTAATCAAATCTAATGCTGGCATGATGCCTCCTTAACGAGTCATATTGATGCCGGAGGCTTTTTGCTCCAGCATGCGTTTGGCCAAATCCACAATTACCGCCGCCGCTTCAACCGGTGGCGTACCGCCCTGGTGAATATTCGAGATACAGGTACGGTCAGCTTCAACGGTCGTCGCCACGCGCGGTGAATAGACGGCGTAGCAGGAAAGGCTTTCAGACTGACCAAGGCCCGGACGTTCCCCAACCAGCAGGATCACGGCTTTCGCGCCCAGCAGTTCGCCAATCTGATCTTCGATTTTCACGCGACCATAGCGAACAAAGAACGGCGTCCCGACCTTTAACCCGGCCTGTTTTAACCCTGACAACAGTGGCGGCAGGATCTCTTCATAGTTGGCGGTGATGGCGTCGGTAGACAGGCCATCAGAGATAATCACCTGCACATCCGGGTTCATTACACACTGTGATTTCAGCGCTTCAATGGCTTCCGCACTCAGACGACGACCCAGATCCGGGCGCGTCAGGTACAGGTTTTTGTCACTGATTTCCGAGCGTACTTCCAGCAGCCCCTGGGCTTTTACCCACTCTTCCGGCACTTCTTTCAACACCGTGTCTTTTGAACGCGAGTGATCGGCCAGGAAACGCAGCAGCGCCTGAGTGCGCGGGCGTGGACCAGCACGGCCGGTACATACACGCGCGGCGGTGCTGCGGCGCAGCTCGGTCAACACCTCTGCGCGGTGCGGGTTCTCAACGCCAATCCACGCTTTGGCCTCGGCGGAGCCTAAATCCATCGCACAGCTTTCACCCGCTGGTGCCGCGCACTGCGTAGTACTGCATTTCGCTTCTGGTGACGGCGCTTGCGCCTGTGGCTGTGACTCGCCCATTGACGCCATAACACTGCGTACAATTTCTTCAATCTGTTTTTGATCCATCGTGTGTCATCCCCGCGTCATCAGAAGAACAGTGACGGATCGCCCGCCCGTTTGGTCAGGCGACCGTTTGCCATAATGCCCATGGTTTCCAGCCAGCGTTCAAACTCCGGCGACGGACGCAGGTTCAGCAACTGGCGCACGGTCGCGGTGTCGTGGAAAGCGGTGGTCTGGTAGTTGAGCATGATGTCGTCACCGAGCGGCATGCCCATGATGTAGTTGCAGCCAGCGGTGGCGAGCAGAATCATCAGGTTTTCGTTAAGGTTCTGGTCAGCATCCGCATGGTTGGTGTAACAGCAGTCGCAGCCCATTGAGATACCGCTCAGCTTGCCCATGAAGTGATCTTCTAAGCCTGCGCGAATAATCTGCCGGTCGTTGTACAGATACTCCGGCCCGATAAAGCCCACTACGGTGTTCACCAGGAACGGATCATAGTGACGCGCCAGCCCGTAGTTACGCGCTTCCATCGTCACCTGATCTGCACCGAAGTTCGCGCCAGCAGAAAGCGCAGACCCTTGCCCGGTTTCGAAGTACAGGCAGTTTTCCCCCGCAATCCGGTTGAACTCCGCGCCCACTGCTCGTGCTTCATCCAGCATCGCCAGCTCAACGCCGAACTCTTTTAAGCCTTTTTCGCTGCCGCAGATGCTCTGGAAAATCAGCCCGCCCGGCGCGCCGCGACGAATCGCTTCGATCTGAGTGGTAACGTGCGCCAGCACGCAGCCCTGGGTCGGAATGTTGAATTTGTCGATAACGCCGTACACGGTATCCAGTACGCGGCTTAAGTTTTCCACGTCATCCGTTACCGGGTTTACGCCTATTACCGCATCACCCGCACCGAACGAGAGCCCTTCGTAGATTTGTGCGGCAATACTCTGCACGTCATCACGGGTGTCGTTTGGCTGCAAACGACAGCTAAAGGTGCCCGGCAGACCAATGGTCGTGTTGGCCTTTTTGATTACCGGCATTTTCTTACCGCCGTAGATCAGGTCCGCGTTAGAGCAGATTTTTGCTACCGCAGCGACCACTTCTGATGTCAACCCTTTGCGCATAAACGCAATGTCATCAACGGACGTTTCATCGCTCAGCACGTACTCGCGCAGTTCGCTGATGCTCCAGTTTTTGATGCGGCTATAGGCCGTTTCGTTGACGTCATCCTGAATCAGACGCGTCACGCAGTCCTCTTCATAGGAAATCACCGGGTTATTGCGAATATCCGCCACCGTCATTTCCGACAGTACCTGCTTGGCCGCCACGCGCTCCTGCGAACTGGCTGCCGCGACCCCTGCCAGCACATCCCCCGAACGCAGTTCGTTGGCTTTTGCCAGCACCTCTTTCACATCCTTAAACTGATAAACATTGCCGAACAATGTGGTCTTTAGTTTCATAAGTCGTTCCCTCAGGAAGGAAATGCGAGTGATTTCACCGTCACCGGCACAACCGATCCGCCAAAAAGAGGCGTACCAATGTCGATATAGTCCCCCGCCCGGACAACCACCTCATCGATGACCGCCAGCGGGTGTTGCTGTAACTGTGGGCGTAACAGCATGCCCAGGGCTTTACCAAAATCCTGCTCGGCTACTACCAGCAGGGGATGCGGATTCGGATAGCGCGCGAAAAAGGCCAGTAGCGCATCAATCACCGTTAACAGTGCGGCGTAGCGCACCGGCAGCGAACCTGGCAGCGCCAGCACATAGGCGTCCGTTTGCGGATCCAGATCGAGCTGCATCAGCGCCTGCTGCCATGCGGCAACCAAATCAGCCTCATCAACCGGAATCGCCACCGGCAGATTGCGCAGTGGAAGCGTCACCCCCTCCAGCCAGATAGTGCTGCCCGAAAGCGACAGCGTATGCGCCCCGGCGCCAATCACCGTGGCGCGCACGGTTTGCGCCGGGAACTGCACGTTCATCTCGCGCAGACGCGGATGTTCATGCAGCGCCGTGGCGAGCAGCGGCCCGATATCGGAAAAACAGAACGGATCGGCAGGCTGGTTGCGGTAGCATTCACCCACCCCGCCGGACAAGGTAATCACTTCAGGCTTCACGCCCGCTGGCAGTAAACCGGTTTGCATCAGCGCCTGCGCCAGCGGTGAAAGCGTGCCGTCAATCACCTCGACAATCAGCGCCGCCATCCGTCGGGCCACCTGAACAAGCTGCGTCGCATTGAGGGTTCGGGCATCAGTACCCGGACCAAATACGTCATCAACAATCTTCTGTCCCGGCTGATGCGCATGCGCCACTCGGCCCTGACCGTCCGTTTCCAGCAGCCGTCCACCAACGTTCAGGCAGGCCGAACCGCTGATCTTTCCGGCATCGAAAAGGACGTAGTTCGACGTACCGCCACCGATGTCGATATTCAGTACGCGGCATAACGTCTGCTCAGACAGGGTTTGCGCCCCCGCGCCGTGACCGGCAATCACCGATTCCAGATGGGGACCGGCGCTGGCAACCACGAAATCCCCCAGCGACTGGGAGAGCGTCATCACCGCGGGTCGCGCGTTGCGGGTTTTGGCGCTTTCGCCAGTAATAATGATCGCACCGGAATCGACGGCCTCAGGCTTGATGCCCGCCGCCTGATACTGGTCGAGGATCAGCGCCTTAAGTTCGGTCTCTTTCAACCCGCCCTGCTTATCAACGGGGGTAAAGAACACCGGGCTTTGCCAGCTAATTTCGCGTTTGATGAACTCGTAGCGCGGCACCTGCGACACTGCTGCACGGTTGACCAGCTCAAGGCGCGAGAAGATCACCTGAGTGGTGGTGGTGCCGATATCGATACCGACGCTCAGTAGCTGGCGAGTCTTCACGATTGCGCCTCCGGATGAGTTTCTGCGGGTGCCGGAACATCTTCGTCTTTCGGTACTAACAGCATAGCCACGCCAATCGCCGTCACGCCGCCGATCAGCTTGCCGACAATCATTGGGAAGATCATGGCGTTCATGTTGGCGGCAGCGAAGCCTAAGTGGTCACCCAGAGCAAAGGCCGCAGAGACCGCAAAGGCGCAGTTGATCACTTTGCCGCGGGTATCCATATTCTTCATCATGCCGAACATAGGGATGTTGTTGGCTAGCGTCGCGACCATGCCCGCAGCCGCAATGTTATTAACGTTTAACAGCTTGCCGATGCTCATCAGCGGTTTTTCAAACCAGCGGGTCAGCAGCAGCACCATCGGGTAAGCCCCCAGCAGCACACAGGAGATAGAACCGATAACTTCTATGGCGCGCATCACTTCACCCGGCTTGTCTCCCGGTGCCATGAAGATAGGATCAAGACCCGGGATCAGCTCCCAGCCGAGCAGGAATTTGATCACCGCGGCCGCCAGACCGAGGGTGATCAGCGCCACGAGGAATTTTGCGAAGATCTGGAAGCCGTTGATCATTTTTTCCGGGATGAATTTCAGTCCCAGCGCCACCAGCACGGCGACAATCAGCACCGGGATCATGTTCATCAGGATCAGCGCAAAGGTGAACTCCACAGGCTGACCGTTAATTTCCACGCCGGAATACATCGCGATCAAACCACCCGCAATACAGCCAATCGGAATGGTGACAATACCGGCCAGCACGCCCAGCGCCAGATAACGACGGTCAGAGGGTTCAATAATCCCCAGCGCAACCGGAATGGAGAAGACCAGCGTCGGACCCATCATCGCCCCGAGGATCAGGCCAGAGTACAGCCACGCCGCAACGTCGCCGCCCGCCAGTTCTTTGGCCAGGAAAAAGCCGCCCATATCGCACGCCAGCAGCGTACCGGCAAACATCGATGGGTTCGCGCCGAGCATTTCGTACAGTGGAATAATCACCGGCCCGAGCACATGCGCCAGTACTGGCGCCAGCGCGGTCATACCGACCATCGCCAGGCCCAGCGCGCCCATCGCCATAAAACCTTCCTCAAACTGGCCGCCCGAACCCTCAATACTCTTACCGAACTTACCGAGGAAGCGCGCCGAACCGCCAAACTGCGACAGGATCCTGTCCACGGCGGCAATCAGCATAAAGAACATCATGATGTACATGATGATTTCGTTAATTCCCATAACCTTCACTCCCTGTCATATGTGTCTTTATTGTGCCGCCGCATACAACGCGATAATGTCGGCCTGCGTGGCGGTGCGTGGGTTACTGCGAATACAAATATCCTCCAGCGCGGCGTGTGCCCATGCGCTGTAATGCTCGGGTTTTGCCCCAACGTCAGAGAGTCGTTTGGTCTGGCCCACTTCGCTAATCAACTCGCTGACGGCGTTGATGGCATCGCGGTCATCCGACTTCTTGTGGGTTAGCGCCCGTCCGATGTGGCTAAAGCGCTCACGACACACCATGCGGTTAAACCCCATGACCGTGGGCAGCAGCATGGCATTAGCCTGTCCGTGCGGGATGTGCAGCGCAGCGCCCGGCTGGTGCGCCATCGCATGACACAAACCCAATCCCGCGCTGGAAAACGCCATTCCCGCCATGCAAGACGCCAACAGCATGCTTTCCCGCGCCGCCAGATCCTGACCGTATCCGACGGCCTTCGGCAGCGATTTACCGATCATCGCAATCGCGCCAATCGCCAGGCTGTCGGTAAAGGGCGTCGCGTTCAGCGCGCTATACGCTTCAACGGCGTGCGTCAGCGCATCGATCCCGGTCATCGCCGTGACGTGTGCAGGCACACCTTCCGTCAGCGCGGCGTCAAGGATCGCCACATCCGGCATCAGGGTTGCGTGGGCCAGCACCTGTTTAAGTCCCGTCGCGGCGTCGATAATCACCGTGACGTCAGTGGTTTCTGAGCCCGTTCCGGCGGTCGTTGGCACAGCAATCAGCGGCAGGCGCGGGCGCAGCACGCTGTGCTCCGTCATGTCAGCCAGCGTTTGCGTGGGGTTGGTCACCAGCAATGCCACTGCCTTTGCGGCATCCAGTACGGACCCCCCGCCTAAGGCCACCACGCCATCGCACTTCGATTCACGCAGTTGCGCGACCGCCGCGCAGACGTCCGTAATGCACGGTTCGCCCACCGGACATGGCCATAGCGTCATCGCCACGCCTTTCATCGCAAGGCTGCGCTCCAGTGCGACGGTCATCCCCGCCTGATGCAGGAAGCTATCAACCATGACGAACATATGCGTCAGTCCGCGCGTTTGTGCTTCCTGTCCGCAGGTGCTAAGCGCTCCCGGACCGCATAACGTAACCGGTGGAACGCTAAACGTTTTTACGCGTTGCAGATTCAGGGTATCGAATGCCTGAAAGAGCGCGGCCTGCAATTCAGCTTGCATAGATTCCTTCCGCTTTTTCTTTTCCGCTGTTGGCAATCGCCAGCGGAGTCATAAACAGGCTGTGCTGGGGTAGATGCACCTGCAGCGCCGGGAAACGCTTGCGGAACAGTTCGTCAACACCCGGCTGCATACAGGAGCCGCCGGCCAGCCACAAGTCAGCGACGTCATGGCCGGCTATATGGTGAGCCACGATTTCCGCCATCTTTTCGTAGACCGGCTTAACCACCGGCCAGATTTCTTTGCCGTTACTGCGCTTGTACTGCTCGGCGTCCTCCAGCGAGATGCGACGATTCCCGGCCAGCGTCAGCGAAATGTGATGCCCGCCAGTCGCTTCATCGGCGGACCAGGCCACATTGCCCCGCTTCACAATGGCAATCCCGGTGGTACCGCCACCGATATCCACCACGCCAGCGTTATCGAGCTGCAACAGGTTCGCCACCGCGGTCGGCTCGTCGAGCACATGACTCACTTCAAGCCCGGCAGACTCCAGCACGTTTATCGAAATTCGCGGGTCCGTCCCCGGCGGAAACGAAGTTGCCGCATGGGTAAAGCGGCAGCCCAGCTGTTGTTCGAGCGTATCGAGATGGCGACGAACGATGGTCACCGCGCCGATGAAATCCCAGACGATGCCATCGCGCACGACATCGGCCCAGTCCAGGCAAACCGCAACCGGCTCTCCGTCACTGTCGACAACCATCGACACCACATCACAGGTTCCCAAATCAACGCCCAGCCAAAGCGGCGAATCGCACGCAGCAGGCGTCTGGTTACATAGCGTTGCCGCTTTTAGCAGCCTGGGTGTCAGCCAACGTTGTTCGTCGTGCGCCATCGTTTCTTCTCCTTATACAATTCTGAAGGCGTCCACCAACACACAGCGCCGCAGACGCACAAAGGTACGCGCGCTGGTCACCCCTTCCCCGGTTGGCGTGGTAATGGTCATCGTGGTCCAGCCTTCGCCGCCGAGCCCAAGCCCCGCAATACATGGTCCGTTCTTGACAAAAATGCTGGTATCAATGGCGTTTGCCATGCGGTTCATGTTGTCGATATTGCGCGAATGCATCGCCGCCGTATGGTGGCAGCCGCCTTCAAGCCTGACCGCCAGCTCAATGGCTTCATCGACGTTGGCGACCCGCACGACCGGTAGAACCGGCATCATCAGTTCGGTGACGGCAAACGGATGCGTCGCTGAGGTTTCGACGAATAACAGCCGGGTTTGCTCCGGTACGTTCAGAGCTATCGCCGCAGCGATTTTTCCTGCATCGCGGCCTACCCAGTCACGACTGACCGTGCCTTTACCGCGCTCATCGATATTTTTCAGCAGCACGGGTTGCAACTGTTCGGCCTGAGCCGCAGTCAGTTTCACCGCGTGCTGGCTTTCCATCAGGCGCATCAGTTCGTCGGCAACGCTGTCCACGACGATCAGGATTTTTTCATCGGCGCAGATGATGTTGTTGTCAAACGACGCACCTTTGACGATCGACTGCGCCGCGCGCGCCAGGTCGGCCGTTTCATCCACCACCACCGGCGGATTACCCGCACCGGCGGCAATAAGACGCTTGTTGGTGTGCTTACGCGCGGCATCCACGACGGCTTCACCGCCGGTCACGACCAGCAGGCCGATGCCTGGGTACTTAAACAGACGCTGGGCGGTTTCAATATCCGGATTGGCAACGGTAACCAGCAGGTTGACCGGGCCGCCTGCGGCAACAACCGCCTGGTTGAGCAGAGTGATAGCGCGCTGAGACACGCCTTTAGCCGCCGGATGCGGTGCGAAGACCACGCTGTTGCCAGCGGCAATCAGGCTGATGGCGTTGTTAATAACGGTCGCGGCCGGATTGGTGGACGGCGTCACCGAGGCCACCACACCCCACGGCGCATTTTCAATCAGCGTCAGGCCGTTATCGCCGGTCAGGACCTGCGGAGACAGGCATTCCACCCCTGGCGTGCCTCGCGCCTGTGCCACGTTTTTGGCGAATTTATCTTCAACGCGTCCCATGCCGGTTTCTGTGACGGCAAGTTCCGCTAATTCTCTGGCGTGCTTTTCGCCCGCCTCACGCAGAGCCGCAATAGCCAACTGACGCATAGCGACGCTTTTCAGCCCCTGCTGGGCCAGTTTTGCTGCCGCCACTGCGTCATCCAGGGAGGCAAAAACGCCCATTTCTTGAACGGCACTGACGGGCTGGCTGCTGTCTTTCATTTTCAGCAGCACCGCTTTCACGACCTGTTCAATATCCTGTTGATTCATGATTTTCTGCCTTATTTATGGAAGATCACCTGGCCACCTGCCACCACTTCATCGACGATGCCAATCACGCACAGATCGACAGGTGATGATTCGTTACGGTGCGCCTGACGAGCTGAGCTTCCGCTGACCAGCAGCACCCACTCCCCGGTTCCCGCCCCGATACTGTCGATAGCAACAGCACACTGCCCGTCGGGATTACCGCAGGCATCAATCATTTCCACCATCAGCAACTTGTCGTGCGCGAGCCCCTGATGGCGTACGGTACAAACAATTTGTCCTGTGACGATTGCCAGCTTCATACGCACCTCCGTGGCATATTTCAGGTAAAACCTCCCCCTACCCTCCGCAGAAGGTAATGTGAAAAGGAGAGAGGGTGACGCCAGCAATGAAGCGTGTGGCGTCACATGGACGACTTACATGTCGTTGCTGTCGCCTTTAAAGCCGATCGGGAACACCTCTTCCAGATCGCCATGCGGACGCGGGATTACGTGTACGGAAACCAGCTCGCCAATACGCTGTGCAGCCGCAGCACCTGCGTCCGTTGCCGCTTTACATGCCGCTACGTCGCCACGGACCATGGCAGTGACCAGACCGCCGCCGATCTGCTTCACGCCAACCAGTTTCACGCGTGCCGCTTTAACCATTGCGTCAGAAGCCTCAATCAGTGCAACCAGGCCCCGGGTTTCAATCATTCCTAATGCTTCCATTTTGCTTTCCTCTTAAGTCAAAGGGGTCCAGAACGGGACCTTATACAACCAGTGTGTTCGAGGCGTTTTCACGACTCACGTCAGTCTGGCGCGGCACCGCTGCCACCAACGCCAGTTCGATAATTTCCTGTACGCTACAGCCGCGAGAGAGGTCATGAAGCGGTGCGGCAAGTCCCTGAATCAACGGACCAACGGCACGATACCCCCCCAGACGCTGAGCGATTTTGTAGCCAATATTGCCTGCCTCCAGCGACGGGAAGACCATCACGTTGGCATTGCCCTTTAACGGACTGGCGGGCGCTTTCTGTGCAGCGACATCCGGAACAAAGGCGGCATCAAATTGCAGTTCGCCATCCACGATAAGCTGAGGGGCCCGCTCACGAACAATCTCCGTCGCCTGCTGCACGTTAGCGACGTTTGGATGGCGAGCGCTGCCATTACTTGAAAATGACAGCATGGCCACGCGCGGCTCTTCACCTGTGATCGCCTTCCAGGTTTCAGCGCTGGCGATGGCGATGTCCGCCAGCTGTGCCGCGGTGGGTTGTGGCACAACGCTGCAATCGGCAAACCCTAATGACGGCCCGAGGTACTGCGGTAGCATCAGGAAAATTGACGACAGCGTTTTGCAGCCAGGCTGTAATCCAATAATGCGCAATCCTGCGCGCAGCACGTTTGCCGTTGACGACAGGTTGCCCGCAATACACACATCAGCTTTGCCGGCACTGACCATCGCGGCGGCAAACATCAGCGGATCGTTGAGCTTTTCTCGCGCATCCGGCGGTGTTTTTTCGCCCGCACGCGCCAGCCAGCGCAGGGCAAACGCTTCACGCATCTGTACATTACTTTGTGGATCAATAATCTGAATACCGTCCATGGCTACGCGATGGCTAAGCGCAAACTGGCGTAGCGCAAACGGGCTGGCGACGAGAATGGGATGCGCCAGACGGTGCTGGTGCAGGTAATTTGCCGCCTGCAGTACCCGAACATCCAGCGCATCCGGGAACACCACACGTGCCGGTGCGCGGTGGGCGAGTTGGCGAGCACGTTCAACGATCATGGCTTCTCCCCCAGTCGCTGTTGAATTTGGCTAACCGTCAGTGGGCGCTTCGACACGCTCAGAATCATCATCACGTAGACCGTACTGGAAAGGCGGTTGAGCGCCTGCATGATGTCCGGTCGCATAACGTCAAAACGACGGGAGATGAAAACCCGGGCCGCCACCGTCTCGGTTTCACGGACTTTGGTACGCAGCAGGTTCAGCAGCGCACAATCACGTCCGTGGCAGGCTTCCGGTACCAGATGGTCGTGGTCCAGATAGCGCAGCGGCTGATGCGAAAGGCGGTGTAAATCTTCGTCGCTTAAGCCAACGATGGCTTGTGCGGCCAGTAGCTCGTCCATCGCATCGGCGCGCATAATGTTGCCCAGGCGCGAGCGAATATCCGAAAGCCACGGCTGCCACGGTTCCGACAGTTCTATCTGCAACCACACGGCCAGCGCGATGGTGCTGTCCAGCGCGGCGCGAAATCCCAGGCGCGGATCGCTTTTGGCAACCATCTTGTCCGCCGTCAGATGCGTCAGCGTGTCGGGTTTCTTCGCCACCGGTTGATGACACAATTCGCAGTTGGCCTGTGGATGTGTATCGCTGCTGGTTAACCCATGCACCGGCTGCAGCTGTTGTTCTTCGTCATCAATAAACAGGCTGCCCTGCTCGTCAATAAACTTAATGCGCAGATGTCGGCTTTCCAGTAATTCCCGGGCAGACGGCGTCAGGCGAGCATCAGTGGGGAGATGAATTTCAGCCCCTTCACTGAGCGTATGATTCGCTCTGAGCCATGCTTCGGTAATGAAATCCTTCATACATCCGCCTTAGCAGGACTGCCAGTTCGCAGGCCAGGCCACATACAGAAACTTCACCGTCGAGGGCGTACCAAATTCGATGCTGGAGCCTTTCGGGATAAACATCACGTCCCCGGCTTTAGCAATCATGGTTTCGCCTTCATGACGAACGTGCAGCTCGCCTTCCAGAATCATGTCGATTTCGTCGTAATTCAGCGTCCATGGGAAAAAGGCGTTATCCCACTGCATGAACCCGGCGGCCATGCTGCTACCGTCCTGGTCGGTTACCAGATCGGTTAATCCCACGCAGTGCGGCTGCGCGCCGTCAAAACGACCAAACTTCACGCTGCTGCCGTCGATGACTTTGACGCCGCCTTTGCCGGTGACCGAGTTAAAGCTCGGCTGCATTGCGCCCTGCTCCAGCGACTGTTTCTCCTTCATGACTTTGTCCATCAGTTGGGCAACCAGGCTTTCAGTAAACTGCCCTTCCGGTAGCTGTGCGATGATGGTTTCACGAATGCGTTGGCTTTCCGTTTTACTTTCGTCAACCGCAGCCGGTTTCGCAGCGGCTGCGCATGGCGTCGATTCATCGCATTCGCTGATGGTAACGCCCAGCAGCGCCGCAACTTCTCGCGCCTCCGGGGTGACGATGCTGGCGCGCAGAACAACCGACATTTCCTGTTCGCCGCGTGCGTGGGCCGCACGAATATCGTTAGCTGTGATGAGTTTTTTCACCTGCCCTTTCCTCCTTTTGGCTGAGCTCAGTCAGATAATCCACCAGGTGCTGCACGCTGCGCGGGTCATGGCTATTGAGCTCAAAAATCGGCTCCTGAAATCCCATTCCGCGAAGAAGTTGTCGCGTTGCGGCGACGTCTGCATCCGGCATGTCCATTTTGCTGATAACGGCGATGTGTCGTTTACTGGCACCAATATCCAACAGCCCGGCAGGTAAGCGACTTTCTTTATCATTTGCCGCGTGTATATAAATCAACGTATCGACATCCTGCAGCGTGGTAATTAAGGCGTGATACCAGCGCGGATGGCTAAAATATTCCCCTGGCGTATCGATATCACCATTTTCATTAAACTCCACGGCCTGTGTTTTTCTGGCGAGGGAATAATTCCCCTGTAGCGCATTAAAGAGCGTTGTCTTCCCCGCCCCCACCGTACCGACAAACGCAATACGTTTCATCGCCGCCTCTGATTAACTTTTTGTCAGATTGCATAAAGTGAAATTTAATAACCGGCCCAGACCACTTACCGTCTGTAATAACGCCTCTTCTACCGCACCTACCGAGCCGTAGATAACAAGCGCACCGCTGAATCTATCGAGAAAGCCGATATGTACACCTGCCGCTTTCAGGGCTAAGTCACCGGCAATCATCGCGGTTTCTCCCGGCGTCAGCGTCATGATGCCGATGGCGCCTGCTTCGGGAACGCCGATCTTTTTCGCCAACTCCTCGCCGGGGTGCGCAATGAGATGCGCCAGCGTGACCTGTTTCCCCGGCACAAATTCCTGAATAATGCGTTCTTTTTCCATTGCTCACCGCCTCCTCTAAAACTGCCCTCATCGTGGCAATCTTTTGTCAGAGCAAATAACAAAATTCGGCAACCAGGTTTAAAAGGTGAAGTGGATCACTAAGAAAGGGAAAATAAAAAGGCGCGGGAGAAACCCGCGCCGGAAATAAATCAAAGTGAAATTACAGAGGCTGCGTCTGCGCCTCAACCACCGCCAGCGCCACCATATTCACGATACGACGCACAGAGGCAATCGGTGTTAACACATGCACCGGTTTCGCCACCCCCATCAGTACTGGCCCTACGGTCACCCCTTCAGAGCTGGAGACACGCAGCAGGTTATAGCTGATACGCGCCGCTTCCACGTTCGGCATAATCAGGATGTTCGCAGAACCTTTCAGCGGGCTGTCCGGCATCCGTTCGTTGCGGATGCTCTCCACCAGCGCTGCATCGCCGTGCATTTCGCCATCAATCATCAGCTCCGGTGCACGCTCGCGCACCAGCTCCAGCGTCTGACGCATTTTGCAGGCCGCCGCTGATTTGGATGAACCAAAGTTAGAGTGCGACAGCAGTGCCACCTTCGGTTCAATACCAAAGCGACGCACGGTCTCGGCCGCCATCACGGTTATTTCTGCGAGTTCGTCCGGGGTTGGGTCATCGTTAACGTAAGTATCGGCAATAAAGGTGTTGCCGCTTGGCAGCAGCAGTGCGTTCATCGCCCCGGCGGTATGAACGCCATCGCGATAACCGAAGATCTCCTGCACCACGCTGAAGTGTTCGTGGTAGTCACCAACGGTACCGCAGATCAACGCATCGGCTTCACCACGATGAACCATGATCGCGCCGATCACCGTCGTGTTGCTGATGACGGCTTTCTGCGCCTGTTCCTGGGTGATCCCGCGACGTTTCATGATCGCGTAGTATTCGCTCCAGTACTCTTTGAAACGCGGATCGGATTCGTTGTTGACGATCTCGAAGTCCACACCCGGCTTAATTTGCAGGCCCAGTTTCTGGATGCGCATCTCAATAACGCTCGGACGACCAATCAGGATCGGCTTCGCCAGGCCTAAGGTGATCAGTTCCTGGGTCGCGTGCAGCACGCGAGCCTCTTCCCCTTCCGCCAGTACCACGCGCTTCGCATCGGCACGCGCCTGAGAGAAGATCGGCTTCATGAACAGGTTGGTTTTGTAGACAAACTCGGTGAGTTTATCGACGTAGGCATCGAAATCCTGAATCGGACGCGTCGCCACGCCGGAGTCCATCGCCGCTTTGGCAACGGCGGGAGCAATCTTGACGATCAGACGCGGGTCGAACGGTTTTGGAATGATGTAATCCGGGCCAAAGCTCAGATCCTGGTCGCCGTAGGCGGAGGCAACCACTTCACTCTGCTCGGCGTGCGCCAGCTCCGCGATAGCGTGAACCGCGGCAAGCTTCATCTCTTCGTTGATCGCCGTCGCGCCGACATCCAGTGCCCCACGGAAGATGAACGGGAAGCAGAGCACGTTGTTGACCTGGTTAGGGTAGTCGGAACGACCCGTACAGATGATGGCATCTTCACGCACCGCTTTCGCCAGCGGCGGCAGAATTTCCGGTTCCGGGTTAGCCAGCGCAAGAATCATTGGCGCGCGCGCCATCTTCTTCACCATCTCCTGGGTCAGCACTTTCGGGCCTGAACAGCCGAGGAAGATATCCGCGCCATCAATGACATCCTCCAGCGTGCGTTTACCGTCGTCTTCAACCGCATACGCCGCTTTGGTTTCCGCCATGTTTGGCTCGCGGCCTTTATAGATAACACCTTTGGAATCACAGACCACAATGTTGTGCTTCTGCATACCCAGCGCCACCAGCAGGTTCATACAGGCGATGGCCGCAGCTCCCGCACCGGAAACGACCATGCGCACGTCAGAGAGATTTTTCTCCACTACGCGCAGACCATTCAGAATAGCGGCGGTACTGATAATCGCGGTACCGTGCTGGTCATCATGGAACACGGGAATGTTCATACGCTCGCGCAGTTTCTGCTCGATATAGAAACATTCCGGCGCTTTGATGTCTTCCAGGTTGATACCGCCGAAGGTCGGTTCCAGCGCAGCCACCACGTTGATGAATTTATCGGGATCGAGTTCATCCACCTCGATATCAAATACGTCGATACCGGCGAATTTCTTGAACAGAACACCCTTCCCTTCCATCACGGGTTTACCCGCCAGCGCACCAATGTTGCCAAGACCTAATACCGCTGTGCCGTTAGAGATAACGGCAACAAGGTTGCCACGCGCGGTATATTTGTAGGCCGCCAGCGGATCTTTTTCGATTTCCAGACATGGTGCAGCAACGCCTGGCGAATAGGCCAGCGCCAGATCGCGCTGCGTCGCCAGTGGCTTGGTGGGGGAAACCTGGATTTTACCCGGGACAGGGAACTCGTGAAAATCGAGGGCACTCTGTTTTAACTGCTCATCCATCTTCTTTTTCCTTTCACGTATCGGTCAAAAGGGTGACGTAAGCGATCCTGTTGCACACCCTGGTGTGCCGCCTAGTATCGCCGCAGGCCGCCACATAAACTTTGAAGGCTGCCAAACTCTCACCATCACACATTAAAAATTGTTATCAATTTATAACAGCCATGTTACCCGTCTCAAAAGCAATGCCGCCCCCGTCTGCTATGCTTTTTTGTTAAGTCCATCATGATTTTTCCAGAAGTGTGAACTAACGCACTCATCTAACTCTTTTATTTTCAAGGAGTAATTATTTATGAATCAGTTAGACGGCATCAAACAATTCACCACCGTGGTCGCAGACAGCGGCGATATCGAATCGATCCGCCACTATCAGCCGGAAGATGCGACCACTAACCCGTCGCTATTGCTCAAGGCCGCCGGGCTTGCGCATTTTAGTCATCTGATTGATGACGCTATTGCTTACGGTAAACAGCGCGGGAAAACCCAGGAGCAGCAGGTCACTGAAGCCAGCGACAAGCTGGCCGTTAATTTTGGTGCAGAAATTCTGAAAAGCATCCCCGGACGCGTCTCGACGGAAGTCGATGCCCGTCTCTCTTTCGATAAAGAAAAGAGTATTCACAAGGCCCGCCGTCTGGTTGACCTCTATCAGGAGCAGGGGATCGATAAATCTCGCATCCTGATCAAACTGGCATCGACGTGGGAAGGCATTCGTGCGGCAGAAGTGCTGGAAAAAGAGGGTATCCACTGCAACCTGACGCTGCTGTTCTCGTTTGCTCAGGCACGCGCCTGTGCCGAAGCGGGCGTGTTCCTCGTCTCGCCGTTTGTCGGACGCATCTACGACTGGTATCAGGCAAAACAGCCGATGGATCCGTACGTGGTCGACGAGGACCCGGGCGTCAAATCGGTCCGTAATATCTATGATTACTTTAAACAGCACCGCTACGACACCATCGTGATGGGTGCCAGCTTCCGCCGTACCGAGCAGATCCTCGCCCTGGCAGGCTGCGACCGCCTGACCATCTCCCCTAATCTGCTCAAAGAGCTGCAGGACAAAGAAGAGACGGTGATCCGCAAGCTGGTCCCGACCTCCACCGTTCTGCCAAAACCGAAAGCCATGACCGAAGCCGAGTTCCGCTGGGCACATAATCAGGACGCCATGGCCGTGGAAAAACTGGCGGAAGGCATCCGCCTGTTCGCCGTCGATCAGCGCAAACTTGAAGATCTTCTCGCCGCCAAACTTTAACCTTGCCACGGAGTGAACTATGTCCCGTAAAGAGCTAGCCAATGCCATTCGCGCCCTCAGCATGGATGCCGTGCAGAAAGCCAATTCCGGCCACCCTGGCGCGCCTATGGGCATGGCTGATATTGCCGAAGTATTGTGGAACGACTTCCTGAAGCACAACCCCAACGACCCCACCTGGTATGATCGCGACCGCTTTATTCTCTCTAACGGCCACGCCTCAATGCTGCTCTACAGCCTGCTGCATCTTTCCGGTTACGACCTGCCGATTTCCGAGCTGAAAAACTTCCGCCAGTTGCACTCCAAAACACCGGGTCACCCGGAGATTGGCTATACGCCTGGGGTGGAAACCACCACCGGACCGCTCGGTCAGGGGCTGGCGAATGCGGTCGGGCTGGCGATTGCCGAGCGCACGCTGGGCGCGCAGTTTAATCAGCCGGGGCATGACATCGTTGACCATTACACGTATGTGTTTATGGGTGACGGCTGCCTGATGGAGGGGATTTCCCACGAGGTCTGCTCCCTTGCGGGCACGCTGGGGCTGGGCAAGCTGATCGGGTTTTACGATCACAACGGCATCTCCATCGACGGGGAAACCGAAGGCTGGTTTACCGACGACACGGCGAAACGCTTCGAAGCCTACCACTGGCACGTGGTGCATGAGATCGATGGCCATGACCCAGAGGCAGTGAAAAAAGCGATTCAGGAAGCGCAAAGCGTGAAGGACAAACCTTCCCTGATTATCTGCCGCACGGTTATCGGCTTCGGCTCACCAAACAAAGCGGGTAAAGAAGAGGCGCACGGCGCGGCGCTGGGTGAAGAGGAAGTGGCGTTAACCCGGCAAAAACTGGGCTGGAAATACCCGCCATTTGAGATCCCAAAAGAGATCTACAAAGCATGGGATGCCCGCGAAACAGGTGAAAAGGCGCAGCAGTCCTGGAACGAGAAGTTTGCCGCTTACAAAAAAGCGCACCCGGATCTGGCTGCCGAGTTTTCCCGCCGCATGAGCGGTGGCCTACCGGAAGACTGGGACGATAGAACCCAGGCGCTGATTGAAAACCTGCAGGCCAACCCGGCGAAAATCGCCACCCGTAAGGCCTCGCAAAATACACTCAATGCCATTGGACCTATCCTGCCCGAACTGCTCGGTGGCTCAGCGGACCTCGCGCCCAGTAACCTGACGATCTGGTCTGGTTCAAAATCACTGAAAGAGGACATTGCCGGGAACTACATCCACTACGGCGTGCGCGAGTTCGGGATGACCGCCATTGCCAACGGCATCGCCCATCACGGCGGCTTCGTGCCCTACACCGCCACCTTCCTGATGTTTGTCGAATACGCCCGCAACGCGGCGCGCATGGCGGCACTCATGAAGGCGCGACAGATTATGGTCTATACCCATGACTCAATTGGTCTTGGGGAAGACGGACCAACGCACCAGGCGGTGGAACAACTGGCCAGCCTGCGCCTGACACCAAACTTCAGCACCTGGCGCCCATGCGATCAGGTGGAAGCGGCGGTCGGCTGGAAGCTGGCTGTGGAACGCCATACTGGCCCGACAGCGCTGATCCTGTCACGCCAGAACCTGGCGCAAATTGAGCGCACACCAGAGCAGGTGAAAAACATCGCCCGCGGCGGCTACATCCTGAAAGACAGCGGCGGCAAACCGGACGTGATCCTGATTGCGACCGGTTCGGAGGTGGAAATCACGGTGAAAGCCGCCGAGAAGCTGACCGCCGAGGGTCATGCGGTGCGCGTGGTGTCATTGCCATCAACGGATATCTTTGACGTCCAGGATGAGGCGTACCGGGAATCAGTTCTGCCATCCAACGTTGCGGCTCGCGTGGCGGTAGAGGCCGGTATTGCCTGTGAGTTCAACGGGTCGATGCAACGCTATCCTTAATCAAGGGGGACGTTGCCATGAAACGAAGAACTCGGATTAA
>NZ_JAWUEI010000025.1:0-67416 GCF_036663495.1 Enterobacter sp. 342 | reverse complement strand
GAGTCCGGTACAATACCGAACTCAGGCCATGTCAGCCGCCAGTTAAGAAAGTGTCCAATATATGGGGTTCACTTCACAAAGGTGGCCTCTTTTTTTATCTCACCACCATCACCGGAATATGCGTGTGACGAATCACGCTGGAGGCGTTTGATCCCAGCAAATGCGTGGTGATGGAAGGGTTGCGCGAACCGATGACCACCACGTCAGCTTTCAGTTCGTTCACCAGTTCGTTAACGGCATCACGCACGCTGCCGAACCTGACATGCGTTTTGATGCGTGAAGGATCAATACTGAAATGGCTGACCATGGTTTGCAGGCGATTTTCAGCTTCGTGCTGCAGATGCTCTTCGAAGCGACGCACATCAGCTGCAAAGCGGTGCAAGCTCAGGCTGGCGGAACCCGGCAATACGTGCAAAAGATGGATAACACCGTCCTCTTGCGCCAGAAACTCCGCATGGCGTACCGCTTTGTCGCTCAGCTCCATCTCAAAAACATCAACCGGCATAATGATTCTCTGATACATACCCGTTTCTCCTTGTTTATAAACGCTAAAACCATTCAAGCACAAAATGATTCCGGTTTCTGATAGCTGTCTGGCACTTTTTCATGCCATGGAACATTTTACTGTTGAGAAGCAGGAGAAAAACACGTTACCAGTAGCGCTCAAGATAGAGCACTGCCATGACGATGATCGCCACAAAAATCAGAAAAATAAGTGTGATAGCCAGTATCTCACTCATGACCGTCCCCACGGCACCAAAACAGATTAAGCGTGGATTAAGGCCTTTTCGCGCGATATAAGCATTTTGGGTGAATTTGCGGAAAGAGGATGCGGCTGCATCCTCTGTGCAAAGCGGTGGGCGCTTGTTCAGAAGGGGTTAACGCAGGTAATCACCTGCGGCTTCTGGCTGGTAGATCAATGCCAGCACTTCCAGGTGGGTAGAGGTACCTCCCGGTAACTCCCAGTGGATGGTATCCCCTGTGCGTAGCCCCAACAGTGCGGCACCCACCGGTGCCAGAACGGAAAGCTGAGTGCTGCTGTCTGTCATCTGCGCCGGGTAAACCAGCGTGCGGGTTAACTCTTCACCAGTAGTCAGATTGCGGAATTTTACCTGGCTGTTCATGGTGACGACGTCATGCGGCATCGACTCAGGCGTGCACATCTGCGCCCGGTCGAGCTCCTCGTTCAGGGCGTCGGCCACCGGAAGTGAGGCGAATTCTGCTTTTTCCAGCAGTCTGTCGATACGTTCTGCGTCGAGTTCATTGATGATAATTGTAGGTCTGGACATTTTTTACTCCATGTCGTTAATACTGCGTGTAACGCAGAAACCAATCCAAAAGAAAACCCTCGCCGTCTGGCAGCGAGGGTTTAACTCTCCCGATGATACTGGCTGAACGTGCAAGTTTGAAGTGATGAAAGTCACATTCATGGTCCATATGAATTTTCGGCGAAAAACGTGATCCCTCGCAAATTTGCATTATCCTTTTTAAGCGCCCCTTGCAGGCGACTATACGCATTCAGTGTTCCTTAGCAGGAGATCTCATGAGCGATTACGATAAAATTACCTTGAAAGACGGTAGCTATTTGCATTTTAAAGACTGGGGAAGCGGGCAACCGGTGGTTTTCAGCCACGGCTGGCCGCTGACGGCAGATGCCTTTGAAGATCAGATGTTATACCTGGGGTCAAAAGGATTTCGCGTAATTGCGCACGACCGCCGCGGACATGGTCGTTCCGCGCAGCCGTGGGACGGCCATAATATGGATCAGTACGCTGATGACCTGGCACAACTGACGGCGCATCTTAACCTGAAAGATGCTGTTCACGTGGGGCATTCCACAGGGGGAGGCGAAGTGGCGCGCTACATTGGGCGTCACGGTACGAAGCGCGTGGCCAAAGCGGTGCTGATTGGCGCCGTAACGCCGATTATGATCAAAACCGATTTCAACCCGAACGGGGTGCCGAAAGAGGTGTTTGATGGTATTCGGGAAGGCGTCGTCAACGATCGGGCGGCATTCTTCTATGAGCTGACCGCCGCGTTTTATGGCTACAACCGCCCGGGCGCGAAAGAGTCCAAAGCGGTGCGTGAAAGTTTTGTTGAGCAGGGGCTTCAGGGGGCAATCAAGGCGCTGTACGACTGTGTGAAAGCGTTTTCGGAAACGGACCTGCGTGAAGATCTGAAAAGGATGACCATTCCGACGCTGGTGATCCACGGTGATGATGACCAGATTGTCCCCATTGATACCTGTGGTCGGGTAGCGGCGGAGATCCTGCCGAATGCAGAGCTGAAAGTCTATGCCGGTGGCTCTCACGGTATTTGCACCACGCATAAGCACCAGATCAATGAAGATTTGCTGAAATTTATTCAGTCTTAATTCCTGGCGGATTGCGTTACGCTGAGCGTCCTGAACCAGGGCATTGAGCGAAACGTAATTCGTGTCTGCCCTCCATTGAGAGAGAACTATGTACTTCTACCAACCGTCTCAGGGGCACGGCTTGCCGCATGACCCGCTGAACGCCATTATTGGCCCACGTCCGATTGGCTGGATCTCCTCCTGCGACCATGCTGGTCAGTTGAACCTCGCACCCTATAGCTTCTTTAACTGTTTTAACTATCGCCCGCCGATCATCGGGTTTTCCAGCAATGGCTGGAAGGACAGCGTACGTAATATTACTGAAACAAAAGAGTTTGTCTGGAACCTGGCGACGCGCGATTTAGCCGAAGCAATGAATGAAACCTCCGCCACACTTCCTCACGGGGAAGATGAATTTACCTTTGCCGGGTTGACGCCTGCGGCCAGCCAGCTTGTTAACGCCCCGCGTGTCGCGCAGAGCCCGGTGAACTTTGAATGCCGCCTGTCGCAATGCATTCAGCTTACCGGGGCTGACGGCACACCTGTAGATACCTGGCTGGTGTTAGGAGAAGTGGTCGGCGTCCATATTAACGAGACGCTGCTGGAAGAGGGGATATACCAGACGGCGAAAGCGCAGCCCATCCTGCGTGCGGGTGGGCCGACGGCGTACTATGGCATCAGTGATGAAAACCGGTTTGATATGGTGCGACCGGTAGTAAGTCAGTAACCCGCTTTATCAATGACGAATTGTGATCCGCAGTTACCAGGGTGTGGCTGCGGTGCAAATGATGTCGCAGAAAGTGGATTATTAATGGTGTCAGCCTTCAGTGAAATCTGCATTTCGGTCAGATAAGCTGGATTACCATTGCAGGTCAGCTTGAATGCTTTTATGTTCTCCTTGCTCCAGCTTTTGGCAACCGCGTTGTCAAAGTCGCTGCGATTAACGGTTTTACCGTAGTTATCTGCCAGGAATTTACCGACTACGCTGTTTTTTATTTCCTGGTTCATTCGCACCATCGTGCCGAAATAGGCATCGGGATCAAAACCAAAGCAGACGCCATGTTTGGCATATTCGTAACGTTCCAGACAGGAGTTACCACCGGCACCGGGCATCACGCTATTCAGCCTGGCAGCACCGGAAAGAGACAGTCCGGTCTCGGCGGCAGCGCATTTTCGGCTGGCTTTCGCTTCTGGCATGTTTGGAATAGGGCGCGTGGCGCAGCCAAAACGCATCCAGCGACGTTCATCCACGCCCCGCGCGGCAATAGATTTCGGCAAACTAGGCCATAAGCCGTGAACGGTCAGAAAATCGGTTTTATTTTCGCGCTCTTTTTGCAGTCGGCATTCGTCAGGTTCGTTGCGGTTACGCTCGACCATGCTCTGACAAAACCCGGTTTGCCAGGACAGCGCCAGCACATAGCGATCGAAATCGCCATACTGTGTTGCCTTGAGTGGATCGGCCTGTGTGGAGAAGACACAAAGTGCCAGCGCCATTGCGCCAGACGGGATAACGATATCCTTCCTGAACATGTGATTTCCTGATCGAATGAACATGATTAATTTCTGGAAATGATTAAAGCACAAAAAGCGCCCGCAGGCGCTTTCTGGAAATCAGTAATTTAACTTAGGCTGCGCCGGGGACCAGGACTTCCGTGGCGATAATCACGATAATCAGGCCGACAATAACCGGCACGGAGGTGCGTTTTACCACTTCGAATGGCGAGATTTTTGCCATCCCGGCAACGGCAACGACGACGCCAGATACCGGTGAAATGGTACGACCCAGGTTTGACGCCTGCAGCATCGGAATGGAGAGATACGCAGGGTTAATACCGGAAGAGTGTGCCAGTTTCGGGATCATCTCAACGAAGGCGTAGAAAGGTGCATTACCGGAACCAGTGGTCATGGCCGCCAGCATGGTGAGCACGACCAGAACCAGCATCAGGATAATACTGGCGGAACCGAATGAGGTGGCGATGGAGATGAGGCTCTGGATAAAGCCGATAGTGCTCAGCCCCTGAGCAAAGACGCCTGCTGCAACCAACAGCATGACAACGCCGGCAAACGCATCTGCCATACCGCGATATGCCACTTCCAGGCCAGAGAAGACTTTTTGTGTGTTAAAGCCGCGTACAAATTCCAGCACGGCAGCCAGCAGCATACAGATGACCAGAATGGTAATGATGTGCAACTGAGGGCCCCATTTACCGTCAAAAATCAATACACCTATAATCGGCGTAAACGGCAGAATGGCGTAAAACGCTGGCGCTGTCGTGGTGATTTCACTCACATCCATCATTTCATGGCTGATGTTTTCTTTCTTATCGAGATAGCGTTGCCAGAAGAAATGCGCGATACCCATTCCCACAATTGCAACTATCGAGATCGGTAGCGTGGTTTTAAAGGCGAAGTCGATAAGCGACATTTCCGCTGCCTTTGCCGCCAGCACGACGTCGCCAGAGGTAGGGGAGAGAATAATAGCTGCAGGAGACGCGCAAATTGCCGCTGCCGCACCACGGCTAATACCGACGTTAACCATCACCGGGAACAGCGTGGCCATTAACAGCACGCCAAGTCCGGTTGCCGACGAAACGGCCAGTGACATCAGGCAGGCGAGGAAATAGGCTGCGACCATCAGCAGATACGGTGAGTTGATATATTGCAGGGGTTTCGAGGCAAGCTTAACGACCATGTCGTTGGCGCCAATATGAGTCATGTAGGCCGCAAAACCGCACAGCATCATGATCATCATGCCCAGGTCGCCACCACGGCTCATGAGCAATATTTTAATGTATTCAACAATGTCGGTGGCGGTGTAACCCGTGCTGGTTGCGCTGGCTGGTAACACCTGATGGCCCATTATGGCACTGATAATCAGCAGTGTTAAACCACCAACAAATAAAACGCCGGTTGCCGAGTATCCCTTAATGATGTAGCGAGCGACACCAACAATGACGACGACCCCAATAAGGAGTTCGATTAACGTAAGCATGATTTCCCCTGTATCTCTGCTGCCGTGGAGCACAAATAATCAATAAAAAAGAAGGATGAAAATGTGCCGAATTAATGGTCTGTTCTTGCTGATTAAAATCAATAAATAGATGACTAAAAGACAGAATGACAGTGTTTTGCCACGACTCATACATTTATATCATGAGGGGCTTGACCCGCTGTAGCACCGCCATATGTCCTAACAATGATAATGAAATGTTAATGTTTTGTGTATCCTGGTGGGTTTGTGATTCAGAAAATTAAATCCTTTAAAACCACACGATGGGTGAGCTTACTCGTATTGGCTGGTGGGTTATTTTAAGAATATTCCCACAAGGGTTCAAATAATTAGGAATAATACTGGTGCCGTTAAGCATTGGTTAAACTAATTTATGGTAAACTTTGCTTCGAATACTAAGAATGGTAATTGCATTGTGATCGTACGTAATACATTTTTCTCTCTTTTTCTGTTTATTTTTGGGCAGTTAACGTTCTCCTCCGTTGCACAGGCAGAGGACAACGCAAAAGATAAAGGCTGGTTCTCAACCTTTACGGATAATGTTTCGCAGACCTGGTCCTCGCCTGAACATTATGATCTCTATGTTCCGGCAATAACCTGGCATGCACGTTTTGCTTATGACAAAGAGAAGACAGATAAATACAACGAGCGCCCGTGGGGAGCTGGTTTTGGTCAGTCGCGCTGGGATGAAAAGGGTAACTGGCATGGCATCTATTTGATGGCATTTAAAGATTCCTTTAACAAATGGGAACCGATTGGTGGCTATGGCTGGGAGAAAACCTGGCGTCCATTAGCGGACGAGAACTTCCACGTTGGCTTAGGTTATACCGCTGGATTGACTGCCCGTGATAACTGGAACTACATTCCGATTCCGGTGCTTCTGCCACTGGCCTCCATTGGCTATGGCCCTGCAACGTTCCAGATGACCTACATTCCGGGTACGTATAACAACGGTAACGTTTACTTTGCCTGGATGCGTTTTCAGTTTTAACTGAAAAAAGTTTACATTGTGGTGAATAAACGCGCAGTTGTTGATTCGTAAACGATAAAAATCTGTCTGCAAAAATTAACGCGACTTTAGTCACTTTTTATCAAAGATCCGCTGGACAAAAGGTCCCACAATTGATGTACTGGTAACCGACACAGCATTTGTGTCGTTTTTTAATGTAAAGGTAATTTTGATGTCTAAGATTAAAGGTAACGTTAAGTGGTTTAATGAGTCCAAAGGATTCGGTTTCATTACTCCTGAAGATGGCAGCAAAGACGTGTTCGTACACTTCTCTGCAATCCAGTCTAATGGTTTCAAAACTCTGGCTGAAGGTCAGCGTGTAGAGTTCGAAATCACTAACGGTGCCAAAGGCCCTTCTGCTGCTAACGTAATCGCTCTGTAATTCAGACGCGTCAGCAAGAATTTCAAAACCCGCTCATTGAGCGGGTTTTTTTCGTTTTGAATCAGCCAAGCAGATACATTTTCAGGAAGCTGGCAACGATCAGTACGCTTAACAACACCATTCCTGCGCTCATCAGACTCTGTTTCATTCTGTCACCCTCGTTCAGCACTGGAGCCAGAGTGACAGAGAAAAATTAAGGCAACATTAATGTTCTGGCGGTTAATGTGCGCTTGCGGAGGAAAATAGCCAAAATGCGATCCCCGTCATCGCAAAGGAGCCGAGCATGTTAATCGCGATATTCACTAATGCCCAGCCGATACGACCTTCCTGAAAGAGAAAAACGACTTCTGCTGAGAATGTCGAAAAGGTGGTTAAACCTCCGCAGAAACCCGTAGTGATCAACACCTTCCACATGGGGTCGATGTGCGTCATTCGGTTAAACCATGCCAGTCCCATACCAATAATGAAAGCACCAATCAGGTTTGCGGCAAGCGTTCCCATGGGTATAGCCTGATGCAGGGGGTTAAACCGCATACTCAGAAACCATCGCGCAACGCTACCCGTTCCCCCACCAATAAAAACGGCTAAAAGTAGTTGTAACACGCTAAATACCTGCTATTTGATGTGTAAGAGTTGCGAGTTTAACGCTGTTTATGAGTAGGGGACAAATATGTATGTTGCGGTTGGACAGTTTGCGGTCACGCCTGACTGGCATGAAAATGCGAGTCAATGCGTTAACCTGATGATACAGGCCCGGCAGAAAGGAGCGTCTCTGTTGGTTCTCCCGGAGGCACTGCTGGCAAGGGATGATAATGATCCTGATCTGTCGGTGAAATCGGCGCAGCCGCTAAACGGTGGATTTTTACAGCAATTGCTGGCCCAGAGCGCCGGCAACGAGATGACGACCATTTTTACGGTGCATGTTCCCTCAACGCCGGGCCGTGCGGTGAATACGCTCGTGGCTATCCGTAGCGGGGCAATTGTCGCAAGCTATGCCAAACTTCATCTCTATGATGCGTTCAGCATTCAGGAGTCACGGCTTGTTGATCCCGGTGGCTGTGTTCCACCGCTACTGGATATTGACGGGTTTAAGGTTGGGTTGATGACTTGCTACGACCTGCGTTTTCCGGAGCTGGCGCTCCATCTTGCACTACAAGGGGCGGACGTTCTGGTATTGCCCGCTGCATGGGTCAAGGGGCCGTTAAAAGAGCATCACTGGGGAACATTGCTTGCGGCACGTGCGCTCGATACCACCTGTTATGTCATTGCTGCAGGGGAGTGCGGCAGTAAAAACATCGGGCAAAGCAGGGTGGTTGATCCGCTGGGGGTGACGATTGCTGCTGCTGCGGAAACCCCTGTGTTGCTGGTAACGGAGATTAATTTAGAAAGGGTTGCGCTTGCTCGTAAGCAATTACCTGTTCTTCATAACCGCCGGTTTGCGCCACCGCAATTATTGTGATGTTTTTTTCAACAATGCTTGATTCACCTTGTTACAGATTGCTATTGTGTGCACGCGTCAAATGACCGTTAATACAATCAGGTTTTGGCGCTGAATGCAGCCTGTTTTAAGTAAAGAAGGTATCTATGGGTGAGATTAGTATTACCAAACTGCTGGTGGTTGCCGCACTGGTCGTCCTGCTGTTTGGTACCAAGAAGTTACGCACGCTGGGTGGTGACCTGGGAGCTGCCATCAAAGGCTTTAAGAAAGCAATGAACGACGATGATGCGGCAGCCAGGAAAAGCGCTGAAGACGACGTCCCGGCAGACAAGCTTTCTCACAAAGAGTGATAGCAATGCCTGAGGGCTTGCGAAAAAAAACCGGCTCATGAGGCCGGTTTTTTTGTATTACTGTAAATGAATATTACAGCATTATTTAACTTCTTCGCCTTTTGCCTGCATATCGGCATGGTATGAGGAGCGAACAAATGGGCCGCATGCTGCGTGGGTAAAGCCCATCGCCATCGCTTCGGCTTTCATCTCATCAAACTCGTCCGGGCTGACATAGCGCTGTACCGGCAGGTGGTGGCGGCTTGGTTGCAGATACTGTCCCAACGTCAGCATAGTCACACCGTGGCGACGCAGATCGCGCATTACCTCAATGATTTCATCATTGGTTTCACCCAGGCCAACCATCAGGCCAGACTTGGTAGGAATATGCGGATGCGCCTCTTTGAAACGCTCCAGCAGCTTCAGAGACCAGTTATAATCTGCACCTGGACGTACCTGGCGGTAGATACGTGGAACGTTCTCGAGGTTGTGGTTAAACACATCTGGCGGCGTCGCGGTCAGGATGTCCAGTGCACGATCCATACGGCCGCGGAAGTCAGGAACCAGCGTCTCGATTTTGATGTTCGGGCTTTTCTCACGAATAGCAGTAATACAGTCAGCAAAGTGCTGAGCACCCCCATCTCGCAGATCGTCACGGTCAACAGAAGTGATTACGACATAACGCAGCGCCATATCGGCAATGGTCTGCGCCAGTTTTTGAGGTTCGTTAGCATCGGGTGCGACTGGACGACCATGAGCAACATCGCAGAACGGGCAGCGGCGGGTACAGATGGCACCCAGAATCATGAACGTCGCGGTGCCGTGATTGAAACATTCAGCAAGGTTCGGACAAGAGGCTTCTTCACAGACGGAGTGAAGACCATTCTTGCGCATCGCCGCTTTGATCCCCTGGATACGCGAAGAGTCGGCCGGAAGTTTGATTTTCATCCATTCCGGTTTTCTTAACAGCGCCTCGCGCTCTGTAGCCACGTTTTTAACCGGGATAAGGGCCATTTTATCGGCATCGCGGTATTTAACACCGCGTTCCATCACAATGGGTTTACTCATAGCGTGCGTGTTCCAGTTGCGAATATCGAAGGAAAGCGTTTCAATTCAAGGGAATGTTGTATTTATCAACTATTTTTGAACGAACGACAGGCAGTATATCATTGAAACGGTCGTTAAAGCAGCCTGCCAGGTCGCCAATTTGTAAAATAGTTGTTGTTTTGTGCCTTTTGCCCTGCCTGTAGCAGGGTCTTGTGCTGGCTAAATCTGTCAGAAGGCCTGACGGATAATGCGGATGACGTTTTCCAGTACCGGGTCGCGCAAACTCAGTTTGTTGTAATGCAGTGAAATCTCGATAGATTCCGCATTAAGTTGACTGAGGGGAATGCTTTCCAGCGGCCAGCATTTTCGCAGCAGGTTATACAGCCGCGAAGGCATGATACAGAGCATGTCACTGCTGCCAATCAGGGATGCGGTGGTAAACATATTGTAGCTGCTGAAACTAATCTGACGTTCCGGGAAGATTTCATCAATCCGCTGGCGCAGAACATGATTAGACTGCCCTTCGGTCATGAATGATGAATGATCATAGTTGCGCAAGTTTTCAATGGTTAATGGCTCGCTGAGAGCAGGGTGCTGCTGGCGGCAAACCAGAACCAGATTATCTGCATAAAGCACATTTTGCCCCAGGGCTCTGGCGTTGAAACTGCCGCTTTCAATAATCAGGTCCGTCTGAAACTGGGCAAGCTGAATGTCAGGTTCGTTGAGAGGCACATTGCGTAGCAGGAGCTGCGGAGCATGCTCTTTGACGGTCTGGAAGATTGCAGGCATCACCAGTACACCCACAGAAGGGGAACAGCCGATGGTGATGGTTCTCTGCTTATCGTAGCTCCCGGTTAAATCCAGTGCGCCCAGGATAGACTCCAGCCCCTGGCTGATGTACTCGTGGAGATGTGTGGCGTAAGCTGTCGGTGTTACCCCCTGACCCTTACGGATAAATAACGGGTCAGGAAATATAGCGCGTAGCTTTTGGATTGACTGACTTATTGCTGATGGCGTGAGATTAAGAATTTTCGCAGCATTAACGATACCCTTATGGACATATACTGCCTCAAAAATAGTCAGTAAATTGAGGTCAATATTACGTAAAGTCCGAAAAATTTGCGGCTTGTCTTCGCCACCAGGGTCATTCAGGCGTTTAGCTGGTAAATTAGTAGACTCCACGCTTTTACTCCGTATACATTCACATTATGAATGATAGTTGAATTTATTTATTATGCCTGTAGAGATTCGTAAAGTGTTGGTTTTGTTTCACTTGTATATCAAAAACAAACAGTTGTGTGATTATCACTCAAGTTACTTAGATCCTGCGTGTTGCGCTTACTGGAGGCTAAATAATATGTAACGGTAATATTCGGGCGCTTCGAAAATATAGAATCTGTAGATTATTGTAAAGCGTAAAAGCGGTAAATAAACACTGGCCCGTCAAATTATCGAGCCATGTTGTATAATATATTAAGCAGGGATATATTCGTGCGGGGGATTGTTAAGTAACGCTAACATGTGCTTCAAAAGCACAGGACGAATATTTTCTGGCGCAGCCGTGTCGACCCACTGGCGCATTTGTGTCATTTCCATACCAGCGTAGCCGCAGGGGTTTATGCGCTGAAAAGGCGTAAGATCCATATTAATATTCAGCGCCAGACCGTGAAATGAACAACCTTTTCGAATACGCAGCCCCAGAGAGCAGATCTTCATTTCGCCGACATAGACACCAGGTGCATCGGCGCGCGGGTGAGCGTCAATGCCATATTCCGCCAGCGTGTTGACGACAGTTTGTTCCAGTAAGGTAACCAGTTCACGCACACCCAGCTTTCTGCGCTTCAGATTAAGCAGGACGTACATCACCTGTTGCCCGGGTCCGTGGTAAGTCACCTGCCCGCCGCGGTCGCTCTGAATAACCGGGATATCACCCGTCATTAATAAATGTTCCGCTTTTCCCGCCTGGCCCTGTGTAAAGACTGGCAGGTGTTCGACCAGCCAGATCTCATCAGGGGTTGTATCATCGCGTGAATCCGTGAAGTCATGCATAGCCTGGGAGACAGGCTCATAAGGTTGCAGCCCGAGGTGACGGACCAGAATTTTATCCTGATACAAAACGGCGTCTCCGAAGACGAAGGACATAAGATGAAGGGGAGTATATCACAGCGGGGAGAGGGGTTACCCGGCAAACCGGGTAACCGAAAAGGGACTACAGCACCATACGAACAATTTCGATATTGCCGAGTTCTTCGTACAGCGTCTCAACCTGCTCAATGTGTGTTGCAGTGATGGTAATAGAAACCGAGTGGTAGTTGCCCTTGCTGCTTGGTTTTACTGACGGAGAGTAGTCACCGGGCGCATGGCGCTGTACCACTTCAACCACCTGATCAACCAGCTCAGGTTTCGCCAGACCCATTACTTTGTAGGTAAACGGGGTAGGGAATTCAAGCAGTTCGTTAAGTTTGGTTTTCATGTCAGCTCCGGCGTAACGTCAAAAAGAATAACTCCCACGTCAGGTGGGAGTTATCAGGATACTTAGTATATGGGGATCAAAATCACACTTTCAAGTGTTCAATTTTTAACCAAACCAGTGATGGAACATCAATTTAATGTAATCAATGATTTTGCCGAAGAAATTGCCTTCAGGAATTTCTTGCAGAACAACCAGTGGTCGCTGATCGATAGTCTTTCCATCCAGCTGGAAGTTGATCGTCCCCACCACCTGGTTTTTCTGCAGTGGCGCATGCAGTTCGGTGCTGTTCAGGACGTAGCTGGCTTTCAGATCTTTCATACGACCACGAGGAATGGTCAGGTACAGATCTTTATCAACGCCGAGGGAGGCACGGTCGTTATCGCCGAACCAGACTGGTTCTGAAGCAAACTCTTTACCTGCTTTCAGTGGGTTCACGGTTTCGAAGAAACGGAAGCCCCAGGTCAGCAGTTTTTTGCTTTCTGTTTCACGGCCTTTAAAGGTACGACCGCCCATCACGGCAGAGATCAGGCGCATCTGGCCTTCTGTAGCAGAGGCCACCAGGTTGTAGCCGGCTTTGTCGGTATGACCCGTTTTGATACCGTCAACATTCAGGCTGTTATCCCACAGCAAGCCATTACGGTTGGTCTGACGAATACCGTTGAAGGTGAACTCTTTCTCTTTATAGATGGAGTACTCATTAGGTACGTCGCGGATCAATGCCTGACCAATCAGCGCCATATCACGTGCGGAGCTGTACTGGCCATCGGCGTCCAGACCATGTACGGTCTGGAAATGGCTGTTTTTCAGACCCAGCGCGGTAACGTAACTGTTCATCAAACCGACGAAAGCATCCTGGCTGCCGGCGGCGAAATCGGCCATGGCTACGCAGGCATCGTTACCAGACTGCAGGTTGATACCACGGATCAACTGAGAAACAGGAACCTGCATACCTGGTTTCAGGAACATCAGAGAGGAACCTTTGAAAACAGGGTTCCCGGTTGCCCACGCATCGTTACCGATGGTGACCAGGTCTGATTCTTTGAATTTACCTGCTTTCATCGCCTGGCCGATAACGTAGCTGGTCATCATTTTGGTCAGGCTAGCCGGGTCACGGCGAGCATCGGCGTTCTGTTCCGCCAGCACTTTGCCAGAGTTGTAGTCGATCAGGATGTAGGATTCCGCATCAATTTGCGGAACACCAGGGATCATGGTCTTGATATTCAGGTCATCGGCGTGAGCTGCAGAGAGTGCAGTAGCGCAAAGGGCCGTGGTCAGCGCCATGCGCTGCACAAAACGAGCGGAAAAAGTGGTCTTCATGGTCAGAACTACGACATCCGTGATGGAATTAAAAAAAGTGCCCTACTATAGCAAATGCTATTCAGGCAGGCATCCGACTTTAAGCATGAGTTTGTGAATGTGTTTTACACTAACTGACAATTCGGATACCGCCGGTTCATTATTTCGCAACAGCGATAAATGACTGAAGTTGAGCTTCATTCTGTAAACGTTGTTGCAAGGACGCTGCCTGCGATTTGCTGGCAAACGGCCCCATTTGAATGCGCCAGACCGCGCCATTCTGCTCAACACGTCCTGGTACGCCAAACTGCTGGCTCAGACGCTGCTGATACTGTTTGGCTCGGGCCTGATCGCTCACTGCGCCTACCTGAACCACATAATTGCCACTGACCGCTGCTGGCGCAGTAACTGGCGCACTTTGCGTCACGGTCGGGGCCGTGACAGGGGCTGGCTGGGTAGCTGGAGCAGTAACAGGAGCGGGTGCTGGGGTAGGTTCACTGCCTTCCAGCACACCTGCGGCTAAGGTCGTTGGTGCGCCAAGAAAGCCGCTACTCTTTACCGGCGCGCCGGTCGAGTCGTCGCTTTGCAGGGTGTCGTTGCTGATGGCGCGAATCTCCCCACCAGGCTGAGCAGGCTCTGCCGGTGAAGACACGCTCCCCATTCCGCCGTCCAGATTCGGACGGTCAGGAAGGGCATAAGTCTGTTTTGCCACCGTGGTACATGCTGTGCCAGGGCCGGACAGCGAACCATCCTGCGCCACAATAATCGGATCAATACGGACTTTGGTATTGTTCGAGGTGTTCAGGCGGTCAGCGGCTGCGCGGGACAGAGAGATCACCCGGTCATTACCGTATGGGCCGCGATCGTTAATTTTCACCACGATCATTCGCCCATTCGCGAGGTTCGTTATACGCGCATAACTTGGGATCGGCAGCGTCGGGTGCGCAGCCGTAAGCTGCATTGGGTCGAAGGCTTCGCCCGATGCGGTCAGGTTACTACCGGGTTCAGCATCATAAATGGCGGCAAAGCCAGCCTGACTGAAACGGGTAGGATCCTGAACAATTTTGTAGCTTTTGCCGTCGCGCTCGTAATCCTGATTCGCGCTGGCATTTAGCGGTTCATAAACGGGATCGGCACCGCTGATTTCAACGATCGGGCCATTACAAACCGCAGGCTGCGGTGGCGCGACGGTTGCCTGTTGCTGACCATCATCACTTGTGCAGGCCGCAAGTAAACTTGCCGCGATGCAGATCCCCAGCCACTGCTTACGCATTCCGAACCCCTTATTTTTATACGCTTTTTGACAACATTTTTCTGTGGGTATGGATCGACATCACGATACCAAACCCGGCCATCAACACGATCAGTGCCGAGCCTCCGTAACTCACCAGCGGCAGCGGTACGCCTACTACTGGCAGAATACCACTCACCATACCAATATTTACGAAGACATAAACGAATAAAATCAACATTAACCCGCCAGCCATGACGCGACCAAAGGTGGTTTGCGCCCGAGCAGCAATCCACAATCCGCGCATGATTAGCAGCACGTAGAGTGCCAGCAATATTAAGATGCCAACCAGCCCCAGCTCTTCCGCCAGTACCGCAAAGATAAAGTCAGTGTGGCGTTCCGGTAAAAATTCCAGCTGAGATTGGGTACCGTGTAGCCAGCCTTTACCGCGCAGACCACCGGAGCCAATTGCAATCTTGGACTGGATAATATGATAGCCCGCACCCAGCGGATCGGTTTCTGGATCGAGCAACATCATTACGCGCTGGCGCTGGTAATCATGCATCAGGAAGAACCAGAGAATAGGAATGAAAGCCGCAACCAGTACCACCGCGATACCAATCAGACGCCAGCTTAAGCCTGACAGGAAGAGAACAAACAGGCCGGAGAGGGCGATTAAGATTGAGGTGCCAAGGTCAGGCTGCGCGGCAACCAGCAGTGTCGGCAGGAAAATCAGCACCAGCGCGATGGCGGTATTTTTTAGCGACGGCGGGCAGACGTCACGGTTGATAAAACGTGCCACCATCAATGGAACGGCGATTTTGGCAATTTCAGAAGGCTGGAAGCGAACCACACCAAGATCCAGCCAGCGCTGTGCGCCTTTAGAGATAGCGCCGAAGGCGTCAACCGCAACCAGCAACACAATACAGAATATATACAGATACGGCGCCCAGCCTTCATAGACGCGCGGCGGGATCTGCGCCATGACCACCATAATAACCAGACCCATCGCGATCTGGCCGATTTTGCGCTCCATCATGCCGATGTCCTGGCCACTGGCACTCCAGATAACCAGGGCGCTGTAAACCAGCAGAGCCAGCAGGATCAGCAGCATGGCTGGGTCGATGTGGATTTTATCCCACAGCGATTTCTTATTTGGATTATCCGTCATGATTATTGATCCTCCGCCGCAGCGGCGGCCGGGTTTTCAGCCGGCAGTTCGGTGTTGTTATCGCCCAGCATAATGTGGTCAAGGATCTGGCGCATGATGGTCCCTACTGCAGGCCCGGCACCGCCGTTCTCCAGAATCATCGCCACCGCCACCTGCGGGTTATCATAAGGGGCAAATGCCGTCATCAGTTTATGGTCACGCAGTCGTTCGGCAATGCGGTGCGCGTTATAGGTTTCATTGGCTTTCAGGCCAAACACCTGCGCAGTACCTGATTTCGCGGCCACTTTATATGGCGTACCAGCGAAATACTTATGCGCGGTACCGTTAGGGCGGTTTGCTACGCCGTACATACCGTCTTTAGCGATTTCCCAGAAGCCGGAATGAATATCCCCCACAGGCGCTTCATGCGGCTGGTTCCAGGGCACTTTTTTACCGTCTTCAACCGTACTCAGTAGCAGATGTGGAACTTTCACGACACCGTCATTGATGAGGATCATCATGGCTTTGTTCATCTGAAGCGGTGTTGCTGTCCAGTAACCCTGTCCGATACCCACCGGAATGGTATCGCCCTGGTACCATGGTTTTTTAAAGCGTTTCAGCTTCCATTCACGCGTTGGCATATTACCGGAACGTTCTTCTGCAAGGTCAACGCCGGTGTAGTGCCCGTAACCGAATTTGCTCATCCACTCTGAAAGGCGGTCGATCCCCATGTCATACGCCACCTGATAGAAGAAGGTATCCGCAGACTCCTCCAGCGATTTGGTGATGTTCAGATGACCGTGGCCCCATTTTTTCCAGTCACGGTAGCGTTTATCAGAACCTGGCAACTGCCACCAGCCCGGGTCAAACAGGCTGGTATTACGGTTGATAACACCGGCACTCAATGCAGAAACCGCCACGTACGGTTTAACCGTTGACGCTGGCGGGTAAACACCTTGTGTCGCGCGGTTCACCAGTGGCGTATTCGGGTCATTCAGCAGACCGGAATAGTCTTTACTGGAGATGCCGTCGACAAACAGGTTCGGGTCATAACTTGGCATAGAAACCATTGCCAGAATGCCACCGGTACGCGGATCGGTGACCACAACGGCTGCACGGCTGCCTGCCAGTAAGGTTTCAATATACTGCTGCAGTTTGAGGTCGAGCGTCAGATAGACGTCATGTCCCGCCTGAGGCGGCACTTCTTTAAGCTGGCGAATAACGCGGCCACGGTTGTTAACCTCAACCTCTTCATAGCCAGTCTGACCGTGCAGAACATCTTCGTAATAACGTTCAATCCCCAGCTTACCGATATCGTGCGTCGCGGCGTAGTTCGCCAGCTTGCCGTCTTTATCGAGACGATCGACGTCTTTATCGTTAATTTTGGATACGTAGCCAATTACATGTGTCAGTGCAGAGCCATAAGGGTAGTAGCGACGTTTGTAACCCTTCACTTCCACGCCTGGGAAACGGTACTGGTTTACCGCAAAGCGGGCAACCTGGACTTCCGTCAGATTGGTTTTAACCGGAATGGAGGTGAAACGGTGAGAGCGGGCCCGTTCTTTTTTGAAAGCGGCGATATCGTCATCGTTAAGATCGACAACGCTTCTTAGCGCTTCCAGCGTATCCTGAACATTATCGACTTTTTCCGGCATCATCTCGATTTGATAGATGGTGCGGTTTAACGCCAGCGGGGTGCCATTACGGTCGTAAATGATGCCGCGGCTGGGTGCGATCGGCACCAGCTTAATGCGGTTTTCGTTTGAACGCGTCTGGTAATCGGTAAAGCGGACAATTTGCAGATTATAAAGGTTGGCGATCAGCACGCCGGTAAGCAGCAAAATCCCCGTAAAGGCGACCAGCGCCCGGCGCACAAACAGCGCGGACTCAGCCGTATAGTCGCGAAAAGAATTCTGTAGTTTCATCCGCTGCTTAATCTACCCTGGTCAAGTCACTATTCGCGGTGATAGGGGTGGTTGGTCGTAATGCTCCACGCGCGATACAGGCTTTCTGCCACCAGTACCCGAACGAGCGGATGGGGAAGCGTCAACGCGGAGAGAGACCAACTTTGTTCTGCTGCCGCTTTGCAGGCAGGGGATAACCCTTCTGGCCCGCCAATCAACAGACTGACGTCACGGCCATCCTGCTTCCAGCGCTCCAGTTCGTGCGCCAGTTGCGGCGTATCCCAGGGTTTTCCTGGGATATCGAGGGTGACGATGCGGTTTTTGCCTGCGGCAGCCAGCATCAGTTCGCCCTCTTTATCAAGAATACGTTTGATATCGGCGTTCTTGCCGCGCTTTCCGGCGGGGATCTCCACCAGTTCGAACGGCATGTCTTTTGGGAAACGACGCAGATACTCAGTAAAACCGGTTTGTACCCAGTCCGGCATTTTGGTGCCGACGGCGACCAGTTGCAACTTCACGCATTAACCCCAGAGTTTTTCCAGTTCATACAGGCGACGGCTTTCTTCCTGCATGACATGGACAATCACATCGCCGAGGTCGACAACCACCCAGTCAGCCGTCGCTTCACCTTCAACACCAAGCGGCAACAGTCCGGCTGCACGTGATTCCTGAACCACGTGATCGGCAATCGAAACAACATGACGTGTAGAGGTACCGGTGCAGATAATCATGCAGTCCGTAATACTGGATTTACCCTTAACGTCGATAGCGATGATGTCCTGACCTTTCAGGTCATCAATTTTGTCAATAACAAAATCCTGGAGTGCTTTACCCTGCAAGTTTTCCCCCTGGGGTGAACGAGATTGTATAACTATGAATTCGTGGCCAGACAGTATACCTGAACTAGCACCTGTGTCGGGACAAATGTCTCCGGCCGGGCTTTTGAAGGCGGGTATCATCCCACCCTCCGCCTGAGATTGCATCGCCATTTTTGTAAAACAATTTCTGTAAAGCAATGATCGGCGGGAAAGTCTGGCAGCGGAGGATAACAGTATGGCTTACTCTGTCAAGGCAGGATAATCAATAAGCCACTTTTTATGGCCCCGGGTCAGGCATCTGCACTTTTCTGATACAACCCATGCGCATGAATATACGCCAGCACCGATGCGGGCAGCAGATCGTCACACGCTAAACCGTGTTGCAAACGCTCGCGAATGAGAGTCGCAGAGATATCGAACCATGGTGTTTCTGCCAGATAAATCTTCCCGGCAGGCTGATTGTGGAGATCTTCAACATTATCGGTGAGATGGTCTTCCAGCCATTGCTGATACTGTTCTTCGCGCATCGTCAGCGGATAACCCGGACGGCGGCAGACAAGCAGGTGGCTGTTGTCCAGAATGGTTTCATACTGATGCCATGTTGGGAAATTCAGGAGTGAATCCTGGCCAATAATGAAGGCTAGCGGCTTGTCAGGGCCTTGCTCGGTCCGCCACTCCTGCAGCGTTTGTGACGTCCAGGAGGGGGTGGCGCGACGCAATTCACGTTCATCAAGTTTGAAAAGTGGTTTATCCGCAATGGCCAGGGCCAGCATCTCTTTGCGTTGCTCGCTGGTCGCCTCAGGCTGGGGACGGTGTGGCGGAACATTATTGGGCATAATGGTGACACGCTGAAGACCGATCAGATTCGCCAGAATTTCGACCGGCTTCAGATGCCCGTAATGTACCGGGTCAAAGGTGCCGCCATACAGGGCCTGTAAAGAATGCATACTATCCATCAATAAATACATCTGCCAGCGCCTTATGGCAGAGCAACAGAGAAAGGCTTTCCAGCTCTGCCCAGACCGACTGGCCGTAATCTTGTTTTAACGTAAGCTCTGCGCGCATCAACAGCTGCACGGCCTGACGAAGCTGCTCGTGGCTCAGGCGGTTGATTGCCTCAGTGGTCAAAGCCCTGCGATTTTGCCATACGCGATGTTTATCAAACAGCGATCTTAACGGTGTATTGGCCGACTGACGCTTGAGGGAAATCAACAGAAGCAATTCGCGCTGCAGCGTGCGCAGCAAAATGACGGGTTCGCTGCCTTCAAGCCGTAGTTGCTGCAAAATATGCAGGGCGCGTTTGCTCTTAGCCGACAGCAAGGCATCCACCCAATGGAATGGCGTAAAGTGCGCCGCATCGTTAACGGCCTGCTCTACGCGTGGCAAGGTCAGTTTGCCGTCTGGCCACAGCAAGGAGAGCCTGTCCAGTGCCTGTGCCAGTGCCAGCAGGTTCCCTTCATAGCAGTAGCAAAGCAGTTGATTCGCTGCGTCATCCAACTGAAGGTTATGCTGTTTTGCGCGCGCGGCGACCCACTTTGGCAGATGTGCCTGTTCAGGCGTCTGGCAGCTGACCAGTACTGCGTGAGTCGCCAGTTGGGTAACCCATGCAGCGTTTTCTTGCGCTTTGGTAAGCTTGTTGCCACGTACAATTAGCAGCAGATCACTATGCAACAGGCTAACCAGCGTAGCCAGCTGTTCATTGATCGCCGCGTTAGGGCCATTTTCCGGGAGCAGGATCTGGATCGTCTGGCGCGACGCGAACAGGCTCATCGCCTGACATAGGGAGAAGATAGCATTCCAGTCGGTACTGTTATCCACCTGGAACGTGTGATGTTCATCAAAGCCCTGAGTCGCTGCCACATGGCGAACGGCATCAAGACTTTCCTGAAGTAACAGCGGATCGTTTCCGAGCAGCAGATACGCCGCGCGCAGCCCTTCATTGAGCTGCGCGCGGAGTTGTTCAGGATACAACCTGATCATCAGTTACCCATCGACGTTGAAACTGTCGGCGTGTCTGCATCAGGTTTTTCGATGATGTCAGAGCCTTGTTTGTTCGACGCGGCAATGCTTGGCAGTTTACGGATCAACTGTTCCGCTGCCTTGTCATACATTTCGTTGATGATAATCTGCTGTTCAGCATCTTTTGCCAGCGCCGTCTGCGGGTTATCAAAGAAAGAACGATAGACTTTCGTGCTGATCGGGTAGATGTCTTTACCCGGGATCAGAACTGCTGCGCTGACCGTCAGCACCATCTGATATTCAGCAGTACGACCATCCTGGAAGATAGAGGCTGTATCTTTCGACAGTCCACTTCCTGTAACACGCAGAGACGGTACATCCTGGCGAAGCGTTCCTTTTTCAACAAGCTCAACGCCATTCAGACGCAGCTGATTACGGATCGCCCGGCTGAGTGGGCCATTCGGATCCCCGGAATCAAAGATCATCGTTTTCATCTCAGCAGGCACCGCCGTGGTATTGCGCAGGTGCCAGCCACAGCCAGCGGTGACAAGCACCGCCAGAGATAAGAGTATTGTTGCCAGTTGTCGCACGTTTCCTCCCGCGCTTAGCCAACGACCAGATTCAGCAATTTACCCGGTACGTAGATCACTTTACGTACGGTAACGCCCTCAAGATATTTTGCGACCAGAGGTTCCTGGCCCGCGCGCTCGCGAACCTGTTCTTCGGTTGCATCGACCGCCACAGTAATTTTACCGCGGACTTTGCCGTTTACCTGGACGACGACCAGCGTGGTGTTTTCTACCATCGCGGCTTCGTCGGCCTGTGGCCACGGCGCATTGTCGATATCGCCTTCGCCTTTCAGTTCCTGCCACAGAGTGAAGCTGACATGCGGAGTGAACGGGTTCAGCATGCGAACGACGGCCAGCAATGCTTCACGCATTAAGGCACGATCTTGCTCGCCGTCCTGCGGGGCTTTCGCCAGCTTGTTCATCAGTTCCATAATAGCCGCAATTGCGGTATTGAAGGTCTGACGACGACCAATATCATCGGTCACTTTCGCAATCGTTTTATGAACATCACGACGCAGCGCCTGCTGATCTTCAGTCAGTGCAGCTGCGTTCAGTGCCGGAGCATCACCCTGTGCGGTGTGTTCGTAAACCAGTTTCCAGACGCGTTTCAGGAAGCGGTTTGCACCTTCCACACCTGATTCCTGCCACTCCAGGGTCATGTCTGCCGGAGAAGCAAACATCATGAACAGACGCACGGTATCCGCGCCGTAACGTTCAACCATCACCTGTGGGTCGATGCCGTTGTTTTTGGATTTAGACATCTTGCTCATGCCGGTATAGACCAGTTCATGACCTTCGGCGTCTTTCGCCTTCACAATGCGGCCTTTCTCATCACGCTCAACAATCGCATCCACTGGAGACACCCAGTTACGCTCGCCGTTTGCACCCACGTAGTAGAAGGCATCAGCCAGTACCATACCCTGACACAGCAGCTGTTTTGCTGGTTCGTCAGAGTTCACCATGCCGGCATCACGCATCAGTTTGTGGAAGAAGCGGAAGTAGAGCAGGTGCATGATGGCATGTTCGATACCACCGATGTAAATGTCTACTGGCAGCCAGTAGTTCGCTGCATCAGAGTCCAGCATACCCTCTTTATACTGCGGGCAGGTGTAGCGCGCATAGTACCAGGAGGACTCCATAAAGGTGTCAAAGGTGTCGGTTTCACGCAGCGCAGGCTGGCCGTTGACGGTGGTTTTTGCCCACTCAGGATCGGCTTTGATCGGGCTGGTGATACCGTCCATTACCACGTCTTCTGGCAGGATCACCGGCAGTTGATCTTCCGGCGTTGGCATCACGGTGCCGTCTTCCAGTGTCACCATTGGAATTGGAGCACCCCAGTAACGCTGACGAGAAACGCCCCAGTCGCGCAGACGGAAGTTAACTTTACGCTCGCCCACGCCCAGAGAGGCCAGTTTGTCTGCAATGGCATTAAAACCGTCTTCGAAGCTCAGACCGCTAAATTCACCGGAGTTGAACAGGGTGCCTTTTTCAGTCAGCGCTTGCGCGGACAGGTCAGGTTCAGAACCATCGGCGGCCAGGATAACAGCTTTAATCGGCAGGCTGTATTTGGTAGCAAACTCGTAGTCGCGCTGATCGTGGCCTGGAACAGCCATCACAGCACCTGTACCGTACTCCATCAGAACGAAGTTCGCGGCCCAAACAGGGATCGCTTCGCCTGTCAGTGGGTGCTTAGCATAGAAGCCTGTCGCGACGCCTTTTTTCTCCATCGTCGCCATGTCGGCTTCGGCCACTTTGGTGTTGCGGCATTCGTCGATGAAGGTTGCCAGTTCCGGATTGTTCTCCGCCGCTTTCTGCGACAGAGGGTGACCCGCAGCCACGGCCAGGTAGGTCGCGCCCATGAAGGTGTCTGGACGGGTGGTGTAGACGGTCAGGGTCTGGTCGTAATTCTCAACGTTGAAGGTGATTTCCACGCCTTCAGAACGGCCGATCCAGTTGCGCTGCATGGTTTTTACGGTATCTGGCCAGTGATCCAGTGTATCCAGATCGTTCAGCAGTTCGTCAGCATAAGCCGTGATTTTGATAAACCACTGTGGGATCTCTTTACGCTCAACTTTGGTATCACAACGCCAGCAGCAGCCATCAATAACCTGTTCGTTCGCGAGAACAGTCTGGTCATTTGGACACCAGTTAACAGCAGAGGTCTTCTTATACACCAGGCCTTTTTTGTACAGCTCGGTGAAGAATTTCTGTTCCCAGCGATAGTATTCCGGGGTGCAGGTTGCCAGCTCGCGGCTCCAGTCATAACCAAAGCCCAGCATTTTAAGCTGGTTTTTCATGTACGCGATATTGTCATACGTCCACGGGGCAGGTGCGGTGTTGTTTTTTACCGCAGCGCCTTCTGCAGGCAGACCGAACGCATCCCAGCCGATTGGCTGCAGAACGTTTTTGCCCAGCATACGCTGGTAGCGGGCGATCACATCACCAATGGTGTAGTTACGCACGTGGCCCATGTGTAGTCGACCAGAAGGATAGGGAAGCATCGACAGGCAGTAATACTTCTCTTTGCTCTCGTCTTCGGTTACTTCAAAGGTGCGCTTCTCGTCCCAGTGTTGCTGGACTTTCGATTCTATCTCTTCCGGGCGGTATTGCTCTTGCATGGCAGCCAGTGGTCCTGTTTTCAATACAGCTACAAATGTAGCCAATGGATGTGATATTTCAGATCCGCATAGCATAGCCCAAACGTCCGCGTCAAAACAGCCTTTCGCACAAATGCACATTGCAGGAATTTACCGGGTCTGTGCTTCACCTGACAAAGCGGCGACGAAATAAGGTCTATTATTAGAAATAGTTACTTACCCGGGAGGCAAAATGATGAACAAGGTTGCTCAATTTTACCGCGAACTGGTGGCGACACTGACGGAACGGCTGCGTAACGGCGAGCGCGATATTGACGCGCTGGTGGAGCAGGCGCGTGCCCGCGTGACGCAAACGGGTGAGTTAACGCGCACCGAAGTGGAAGAGGTAACCCGCGCGGTACGCCGTGACCTGGAAGAATTCGCGCGCAGCTACCAGGAGAGCCAGGATGAGGTCACTGACAGCGTGTTCATGCGGGTGATTAAAGAGAGCCTGTGGCAGGAACTGGTGGATATCACCGATAAAACACAGCTGGAGTGGCGCGAGGTGTTTCAGGATTTGAACCATCATGGTGTGTATCACAGTGGTGAAGTGGTTGGTCTGGGGAATCTGGTCTGCGAGAAATGCCATCACCATATCGCGGTGTATACGCCGGAAGTGCTGCCGTTATGTCCGAAATGTGGGCACGATCAGTTTCAGCGTCGGCCGTTTGAGCCCTAAATAAAAGCACAGGTTTGCGCCCTCTCCCCCGTGGGAGAGGGTTAAGGTGAGGGTATCAGGCCGCAGCGTAGTACTTGAGTCTCTCCGCCAGCAAATCCACAAACGCCTGCCGATCGATATCCACCATCACCGTGGTATTCGGCGCATTTCCCGTCAGTGAGTAGTAATCCACTACCGTCATCCCCTGGGTATATTTCCCCTGCGTCTCCACACCGACCCAGCGTTCCACTGTGGTAAACATCTCCGGCTTCAGTAGCCAGGCAATGGTGCATGGATCATGCAGGGGCGCGCCGTGGAAGCCCCACTTCTCGGCTTTGTGATACTCCATAAAGAAGTCGAGCAGTTCGGCCACGGTTGTCGCGACCGTATTGCCCACCGAGCGGAAACGCTCAATATCGTCCGTCATAATCTGCGCGCGATGGGTAACGTCCAGCCCCGCCATCACAATTGGTAAGCCGGACTGGAAGACAATCTCAGCGGCTTCCGGGTCGACAAAGATGTTGAACTCCGCCGCAGGCGTCCAGTTGCCCAGCCCCATTGCTCCACCCATTATCACGATACGGGAAATTTTACTGTGCAGTTCCGGATGGCTGTTAAGCAGCAGCGCAACGTTGGTTTGCGGTCCGGTTGCCACCAGCGTTACCGGCTCGTCACTTTCACGAAGCACCTTCGCCATCAGCTCCACGGCAGTGCAGTGTTGCGGGGCGAAACCCGGCTCCGGCAGTGCCGGACCGTCCAGCCCGCTTTCACCGTGAACGTTGTCGGCAATGATCAGCTCGCGCATCAGAGGCTTAACAGCCCCGCCGGCGACAGGAATATCGCTGCGTTTAAGCAGTGTCAACATGCGCAGGACGTTACGCAGGGTTTTATCGGGTGTCTGGTTTCCGGCAGAAGAGGTTACGGCTTTGACATCCAGCTCAGGGGAGGCAAGTGCAAGGACGAGAGCGATCGCGTCATCATGACCCGGATCGCAATCGAGAATGATGGGGTGTGCCATAGCGTTCTCCATTTATAGCGTTATTTTGTGACAAGGTTAACGCTGTAATGTGACGCCGGCGAGAAGATGTGGGCTAAAGCGTGAAGCAGTGCGCAATCCGCAGATTGCGCACTGAGAGTATTAGTGCAGGATTTTCGCGAGGAAATCTTTCGCACGTTCTGATTTCGGGTTAGCGAAGAACTCTTCTTTCGGTGAGTCTTCCACGATCTTCCCTTCGTCCATAAAGATCACGCGGTTTGCCACTTTGCGGGCGAAGCCCATTTCGTGGGTCACCACCATCATGGTCATCCCTTCGTGTGCCAGTTCGACCATGACGTCCAGCACTTCGTTGATCATCTCTGGATCGAGCGCCGATGTTGGCTCATCAAACAGCATTGCCACCGGATCCATGCACAGCGCGCGGGCGATCGCCACACGCTGCTGTTGGCCACCCGAAAGTTGTGCCGGGAATTTATCGGCATGCGCAGAGAGCCCAACGCGTTCCAGGAGTTTCAGCCCTTTCTCGCGCGACGCTTTTTTATCGCGCTTAAGCACTTTTACCTGCGCCAGTGTCAGGTTCTCAATAATGGAGAGGTGAGGGAACAGCTCAAAATGCTGGAACACCATGCCAACGTGAGAGCGAAGCTGGGCGAGATTGGTTTTTTTGTCATTGACTTTAGTGCCATTGACGACGATCTCACCCTGCTGCACCGGCTCCAGTCCGTTGACGGTTTTGATCAGCGTGGATTTACCGGAACCTGACGGTCCGCACACTACCACCACGTCGCCTTTTTTCACTTCGGTGGAGCAGTCGGTCAGCACCTGAAAGTGCCCATACCATTTAGAAACATTTTTCAGGGAAATCATTATACCGTCCTTTTCTTCAGCCAACTGACCAACAGCGACGCACTTAAACTAATCACAAAATAGACCGCACCCGCGAAGAGCACCATTTCTACCTGCGTACCATCACGCTCACCGATGGTGGAGGCGGTACGGAAGAAGTCTGCCAGGCTGAGTACATATACCAGAGAGGTATCCTGGAACAGTACGATGCCCTGAGTCAGCAGGAGCGGAACCATGGCGCGAAACGCCTGCGGCAGAATGATGAGCTGCATGGACTGCCAGTGTGTCATCCCCAGTGCCAGTGCGGCACTGGATTGCCCACGAGAAATACTCTGGATACCCGCACGGATAATCTCTGAATAGTAAGCAGCCTCAAACATGGAGAACGCCACCATCGCGGAGATCAGGCGGATATCGGTTTTCGGTGACAGTCCCAGTACGTTTTGCAGGAAGCCAGGAACAATCAGGTAAAACCACAGCAGAACCATCACCAGTGGGATGGAGCGGAAAACGTTAACGTAGGCCGTTGCGAACCAGGCGAGCGGCTTAAAGCTCGACAAGCGCATGACCGCCAGCAGGGTACCCCAGACAATACCGATGATGATGGCGATAACGGTGATTTTTAAGGTAATCACCAGGCCATCAAGCAGGTATGGCATGGATGGAACAATGGAACTCCAGTCAAATTCGTACATTATTTGCCCCCCAGATTACCCGGCAGGCGGATTTTGCGTTCAACCAGGTTCATCACCAGCATGATGAAAGCGTTAATCAGAACATAGGCGAGCGTGATCGCGGTGAAGGATTCCCACGCATGAGCGGAATAATCCAGCAGCTTACCCGCCTGCGCAGCCATATCCACCAGGCCGATGGTCGAGGCGATGGCCGAGTTTTTCACCAGGTTCATCATCTCAGAGGTCATCGGTGGAACGATAACGCGGTAGGCGTTAGGCAGCAGCACATAACGGTAGGTTTGTGGCAGTGTTAATCCCATCGCCAGACCTGCATTTTTTTGTCCACGCGGCAATGACTGAATAGCGGCTCGCACCTGCTCGCACACGCGGGCAGCGGTAAACAGCCCCAGACAGAGCATTGAGGAGACAAAGAACTGAACGTTAGGATCCAGTTCCGACTTGAACCACGTACCAATATTTTCCGGCAGCAGTTCCGGAATCACCAGATACCAGGTAAAGAACTGCACAATCAGCGGAACGTTACGGAACAGTTCCACATACAAAGTGCCGAGGGTTGAAAGAAAACGGTTAGGGACGGTACGCAAAATACCGAACAGTGAGCCGACAAGAAACGCGATAATCCATGCCGTTATGGATAAAGCCACAGTGACCTGAAAGCCGCTCCATAACCAGCCAAGATAGGTGGTGTTGCCGAACGGGGCTTGTTGCAGAAATATGCCCCAGTTCCAGTCTATTGACATAATAAACTCCAGAAAAAAAAGGGTAGCAGCGCTACCCTCGAAGATTGGTGAGAAGCTTATTTTTCGCGCTGAGTGGGGAACGACCACTCAACGTATAGTCTGTCCATGCTTCCCGACAATCGAGAGGGCAGGATATCCCGCCCCTGTTGTTCTAATTAGTTAAGAGCCTTGTCATTTGGTGATTTGAACAGCGCTTTCATGTCGTCAGACAGTTCAAAGTTCATGTTCAGGTTTTTTGGTGGAATTGGGTTCTTGAACCACTTATCGAACCATTTTTCCGCTTCGCCGGAGGTTTGTGCCTGGGCGATGGTGTCATCGATCAGTTTTTTGAACTCAGCATCGTCTTTACGCAGCATGCAGCCATAAGCTTCTTTTGACTGTGCAGTACCGACGATTTCCCAGTTGTCCGGTTTCTTCGCTTTCGCGCGTTCGCCCGCCAGCAGGGCGTCATCCATCATAAACGCGACAGCGCGGCCACTTTCCAGGGTACGGAAGGAGTCGCCATGGTCTTTCGCGCTGATGATGCGCATATCCATTTTCTTCTCATCATTCAGTTTGTGCAGCAGCACTTCTGAGGTGGTACCGGAGGTGACAACGACCGCTTTGCCTTTCAGATCAGCAAAATCTTTAATCTCGCCGCCTTTTTTGGTCAGCAGACGGGTACCTACCACGAAGATGGTGTCAGAGAAAGCAGCCTGTTTCTGACGCTCAAGGTTGTTGGTGGTGGAGCCACACTCAAAATCGAAGGTGCCGTTTTGCAGCAGTGGAATACGGTTTTGTGAAGTGATTGGGATCAGCTTCACCTGCAGGTCAGGTTTGTTCAGCTTTTTCTTCACGGCTTCAACGATGGCGTTGGAGTAATCCTGTGAATAACCCACGACTTTTTGCGTGTTGTCGTAGTAAGAGAACGGAACAGAAGATTCACGGTGGCCGACCACGATCACGCCGTTTTTGGCAATCTTGTCGAGAGTGCTTCCGGCAGCCGGAGCGTCTTCAGCGTGAACCACGCCTGCAGACATCCCCATAACCAGCATTGCTGTGGCCAGTTTACGTAATTGCATACCCAACTCCTTTTTTATCAGCGCCAGTGACGCATTGATACCCATTGTGATGTTGTTATATCTCGCGCTATGCGAGTGCAGTGTTATGCAAGCTTGTTAACATTTAGTCTGGCTTAATGTAAAGATTTTGCTGCGTTATTGTTTATTTTTGCGAAGCGCGCCGCACCATTCAGAGGCAAAAATCTCTCGTTGCACCGTTTCGGTGCTACCGATGATCTGCGCTGGTGCGACCAGGTTGCACGTTAAGCCAAACTGCGTTTACTTGAATAAACAAAGCAATAGGCGTGCCAGAATTGGAGTCTGGAGGGAATTGTCGGGTGGTGGCTACAGTATGGAAAAGTAGGCCGGGTAAGCGTCAGCGCCACCCGGCAACAGAAGGTAAAGTTATTTACGACGCTGACGGAGACTCATCAGCACAGCGCCAAAACCAAACAGCGCGGTCAGGATCCACAGTGACCAGTTGCCGGTACGAGCGTACGGCGTCAGGCCTGTAGTTGGCGTGACTTTGGTGGTCAGCACTTCACGGGTAAATTGCGGGATCATGGCCTGAACTTCACCCTGTGGACCAATTACGGCGGTGATGCCGTTGTTGGTGCTACGCAGCAGTGGACGCGCCAGCTCCAGGGAACGCATCCGCGCCATCTGGAAGTGTTGCCATGGGCCAATAGACTTACCAAACCACGCATCATTGGAGATGGTCAGAAGGTAGTCCGTGTCCGGGCGGAAGTTATCGCGTACCTGCTCGCCAAGGATAATTTCGTAGCAAATGGCTGCGGTCAGGGCAAAACCGTGCGCATGCAGCTGTGGCTGAACGTATGGACCACGGCTGAAAGAGGACATCGGCAGGTCAAAGAACGGTGCCAGCGGACGCAGAATCGACTCCAGCGGGACAAATTCACCAAACGGAACCAGGTGATTCTTGTTGTACCGGTCAGTGGAGTTGTAGCTGTATTCGCTATCTTTGCCGAGGGTAATGATGGTGTTATAGGTGTCATAACGGTTCTGCTGATTCAGGCGCGCATCAACAATACCGGTAATCAGCGTGCTGCCGCGCGCGAGCAGCAGGTCGTTCATCATGTTCAGGAATGGCTGCTGGTTTATTTCCAGGTCCGGGATTGCAGATTCCGGCCAGATAATCAGCTGTGATTTGCCCATGACCTCTTCGGTCGCGTTGGCGTAGATTTTCAGCGTATTCAGAAGCTGCTTTTCATCCCACTTCATGGCCTGTGGGATATCTCCCTGCACCATGGAAACCTGCGTAGCGCGTTCTGGCTCCAGGGTATACCACTGGATATAGCGCAGCGGGAAGGGCAGTGCGAACAGTACCAGCGCCACAACCAGCGGCTTCCAGCAGCGCTTGACCAGCGCCAGTACCAGCAGGCCGCTGACAACCATCAGCAGGAAGGTAATCGCCTCAACGCCCATCACCGGTGCCAGGCCTTTCAGCGGCCCGTCAATCTGGCTGTAACCGAACTGCAGCCATGGGAACCCGGTCAATACCCAGCCACGCAGGAACTCGGTAATTTGCCAGACAACCGGCGCCGCAATGGCGACGCGCAGCCAGGTCGTTTTTGGCCACAGACGAGAAAGAATGCCGGCGAACAGCCCGGTATAGAGCGAGAGATAGGCGGCGAGCAGGACGACCAGGAAAACGTTCACCGGCCCAGGCATACCGCCAAACTGAGCAATGCTGACGTAGACCCAGTTGATACCGGAGCCAAACAGCCCCAATCCCCAGAAGTAGCCAATTGCAGCGGCCTGCACCGGACGACGATTCAGGGTAAGCCCCTGTAACCCCATCAGGGAGAGTATGGCGGCGGGCCAGAAATCGTAAGGAGAAAAAGCCAGCGTACCGCTGGCTCCGAGTAACAGCGCCAGCAGCAAACGGACGCGCTGGCGTTCAAGCAGTGGGGCAAATGCCATTTACATTAATCTTCCAGTTTTGGCACCGGTGAGTCATCCGGCGTTCTGACATGAACCTGTATAATACGTCGGCTGTCGGCCATCGCCACCTTGAACTGGTAACCGTCGATGTCAACGGTCTCACCGCGCGCCGGGAGGTGGCCAAAGGCCTGCATCACCAGACCGCCAATGGTATCGACCTCTTCATCGCTGAAGTGGGTACCGAAGGCGTCGTTAAAGTCTTCAATCGAGGCCAGCGCACGCACAGTCCAGGTGTGGCGGCTCAGTTGACGGAAGTCGATATCTTCTTCTTCGTCATACTCATCTTCGATTTCTCCCACGATCAGCTCAAGAATATCTTCGATCGTGACAAGACCCGACACACCGCCAAATTCATCAATAACAATCGCCATGTGGTAACGCTGAGAGCGAAACTCTTTCAGCATCCGATCCACACGTTTACTTTCCGGCACAACCACGGCCTGGCGTAACACTTTTTCCATGCTGAAAGCGTCAGAATCGCTGCGCATAAACGGCAGCAGATCTTTCGCCATCAAAATCCCTTCGATGTGATCTTTGTCTTCGCTGATGACCGGGAAACGTGAGTGAGCGGATTCGATAATCACATCGAGGCACTCGTCCAGGGTCTGGTTACGTTTCAGGGTGATCATTTGCGAACGGGGGATCATGATATCGCGAACACGCTGGTCGGCGATGTCCATGACCCCTTCGAGCATTTCGCGCGTATCTTCATCGATAAGGTCGTTTTGCCCGGAATCACGAATCAGCTCCAGCAGTTCATCACGGTTTTTCGGTTCGCCGTGGAAAAGCTGGTTCAGAATGAGGGAGAAAAATCCCTTTTTACCGTTTGTCGTGTCGCTACTGTGTGAATTGTCGTCGCTCATGGCGTTTGTTAAGGGTTCTCTTGTTAGTTCAACGTTTACCGCCACGCGATTTCCTTACGTGGCGGCATGTTAGTCAGTGGGGGAGACTGACTATTCTTTCTCGGCAATGTACGGATCCTCATAGCCCAGAGCAAGCATTATCTCTGTCTCGAGGGACTCCATCTCTTCTGCTTCGTCATCTTCTATATGATCGTAGCCGAGCAGATGCAGGCTGCCATGTACCACCATATGCGCCCAGTGGGCTTCAAGGGGTTTTTGCTGCTCTTTGGCTTCCTGCTCAACCACCTGGCGGCAGATGATCAGATCGCCCAGCAGTGGCATCTCAATGCCCGGTGGAGCTTCGAACGGGAAAGAGAGCACGTTAGTCGGCTTATCTTTCCCACGATAGGTCAGGTTAAGCTCATGGCTTTCGGCTTCATCCACCAGGCGAATCGTGACTTCTGATTCTTCCTGAAACTGGGGGATAACGGCATCCAGCCATTTCTGAAACTGCGCCTCTTCTGGCATGCCGGAGTTATCTTCACAGGCCAACTGTAAATCGAGGATCACCTGACTCATTTTTGTTCTTGCTCCTGCGCTTCGCGCTTACGTTCTGCTGCCAGTTCGGCCTTACGCTTCTGATCGGCTTCTTCCCAAGCCTCGTAGGCGTTAACAATACGCGCGACAACCGGGTGGCGTACGACGTCTTCGCTGTGGAAGAAGTTAAAGCTGATTTCTTCGACCTCGGCCAGCACCTCAATGGCGTGACGCAGGCCAGATTTGGTGCTGCGCGGCAGGTCAATCTGGGTGACGTCACCGGTAATGACCGCTTTCGAGTTAAAGCCGATACGCGTCAGGAACATCTTCATCTGTTCGATGGTGGTGTTCTGACTTTCATCGAGAATGATAAACGCATCGTTCAGTGTACGACCGCGCATATAAGCGAGCGGAGCAACTTCGATAACGTTACGCTCAATAAGTTTCTCAACTTTTTCAAAACCGAGCATTTCGAATAGCGCATCGTATAAAGGACGCAGGTACGGGTCGACTTTCTGGCTCAGATCGCCTGGCAGGAAGCCCAGTTTCTCGCCCGCTTCAACCGCAGGGCGGGTCAGCAGAATACGGCGGATCTCCTGACGCTCCAGCGCATCCACTGCCGCGGCGACCGCCAGATAGGTTTTACCGGTACCGGCCGGTCCTACGCCGAAGGTGATGTCATGGTCGAGGATATTCGCGATGTACTGCGCCTGATTTGGCGTACGCGGCTTAATCACGCCACGTTTGGTTTTGATGTTAATCGCTTTGCCGTAGTCAGGCACACTTTCTGCGCTCTGCTCAAGCACTCGCGCTTCTTTAATGGCGAGGTGGATCTGTTCTGGTTCGATATCCTGAATTTCGCCGCGCATTGGGGAGGTATCCACATACAGACTACGCAGAATATCCGCAGCGGCGTTGACGCAGATAGGGCGTCCGGTCAGTTTGAAATGATTATCGCGACGATTGATTTCGATACCCAGACGTCGCTCCAGTTGTTTGATGTTGTCATCAAACGGCCCGCACAGGCTCAGCAGGCGAGCGTTGTCTGCTGGCTCAAGGCTAATTTCACGCGTGTCTATATTCAAACCGTTCCTCTTTGAGTGTTTAGTCGGGCTGGCATCATAAAACTGTCATTACCGAAATTATTCACGCCACAGAATAAAGGCGCAAGCATTGCGATGGATATTGGGGGCGAAGAGGGGAATTACAAGGCCTGCCAGAAAGGCAGGCCTGAACGCATTAAGGCTGATAGATACCCACGCCAGAATCGTTTTCTTTACGGGTACGGGAAATGACGGATTCCGGAGATTCTGCTATACGCAGACCCATGTCGTTCTCGGTACGTACCACCTTCGCACGCAGCGAGTTGGTCAGCACTTCCACAATCTCGACGTCCACGAATTTACCGATCATATCCGGGGTGCCTTCGAAGTTCACCACGCGGTTATTTTCGGTACGACCGGAGAGTTCCATTATGCTCTTGCGGGAGGTGCCTTCAACCAGAATACGCTGGACAGTACCAAGCATACGACGGCTCCAGGCATTGGCCTGCTGGTTGATACGCTCCTGCAGAATATACAGACGCTGCTTTTTCTCTTCTTCCGGCACATCGTCAACCATATCTGCCGCAGGTGTTCCAGGACGTGCAGAGAAGATGAAGCTGTAGCTAACGTCAAAATTCACGTCGCCAATGAGTTTCATGGTGCGCTCAAAGTCATCGGCAGTTTCGCCAGGGAAGCCGACGATAAAGTCCGAGCTAATCTGGATATCAGGACGGGCTTCACGCAGCTTACGGATCGTGGATTTGTACTCCAGTACCGTATGTGGGCGCCCCATCAGGTTCAGCACGCGGTCAGAACCACACTGGATAGGCAGGTGCAGGAAGCTCACCAGTTCCGGCGTGTCGCGATAAACATCAATGATGTCATCGGTAAATTCCATCGGGTGGCTGGTGGTGAAGCGAATGCGGTCGATGCCATCAATGGCAGCAACCAGACGCAGCAGTTCAGCAAAGCTGCCGGTGCTGCCGTCATAGTTCTCACCGCGCCAGGCGTTAACGTTCTGACCCAGCAGGTTCACTTCGCGTACGCCCTGCGCGGCAAGCTGCGCGACTTCAAACAGAATGTCATCTGCTGGGCGGCTAACCTCTTCACCGCGCGTGTAAGGCACCACGCAGTAAGTACAGTATTTGTTGCAGCCTTCCATGATAGAGACAAAAGCGGTCGGGCCATCAGCGCGCGGCTCAGGCAGACGGTCAAATTTTTCAATCTCCGGGAAGCTGACGTCAACAACCGGGCTACGATTGCCGCGAACCTGATTGATCATCTCAGGCAGGCGGTGCAGGGTCTGAGGGCCAAAGACAATATCCACATACGGGGCTCTCTGGCGGATCAGTTTCCCTTCCTGCGACGCAACACAACCGCCAACACCTATGATCAGGTCCGGATTTTTTCGTTTGAGAAGTTTCCAGCGACCTAACACATGAAAGACTTTTTCCTGCGCTTTTTCACGAATAGAACAGGTGTTTAGCAGCAGCACATCGGCTTCTTTCGCATTTTCAGTCAGCTGGTATCCGTGGGTTGTATCCAGCAGATCGGCCATCTTGGATGAATCGTATTCGTTCATCTGACAGCCCCAGGTTTTTATATGGAGTTTTTTAGTCATCGACTTGCTCAGCTCAGGATTGCAAGCCGCGTATTGTAATGCTTTGGTGCGGTTGTGACCAGTATGAAGGTTGTCAACCTCCTTACCCCAAAAATCCGGTAAACTTAAGGGATTCTGCAATAAGGAAAATTGACCATGACACTCCAACAAACCGAAATCGCCGTTGTCGGCGGCGGTATGGTCGGCGGCGCACTGGCGCTGGGGCTGGCGCAGCAGGGATTTGAGGTAACGGTTATCGAGCAGGCTGCTCCTGCTACGTTTGACCCGACGGCAAAGCCGGATGTGCGTATTTCCGCGATCAGTGCCGCCTCAGTTGATCTACTGCGCGGACTGGGCGTTTGGGACACGGTGCTGACGATGCGTGCTCACCCTTACAGCCGTCTCGAAACGTGGGAGTGGGAAAATGCCCACGTCGCGTTTGATGCCGCTGAACTCAAACTGCCCCGTCTGGGCTATATGGTGGAAAACAACGTCCTCCAGCGGGCGCTCTGGCAGGCGCTGGAGACACACCCGAAGGTAACGTTGCGTGTCCCATCGTCGCTCAAAGCCCTGCATCGTCATGACAATGGATATCGCCTGACGCTGGATAATGATGATGAATTAGCCGTGAAGCTGGTGGTGGGCGCTGATGGTGCCAACTCACAGGTCAGAGAGATGGCGGGGATTGGGGTTCATGCCTGGCAGTATCAACAGTCCTGTATGCTGATTACTGTTCAGTGTGAGAATGCCCCAGGAGAGAGCACCTGGCAGCACTTTACACCGAATGGTCCGCACGCGTTTTTACCGTTGTTTGATAACTGGGCGTCGCTGGTGTGGTACGACAAACCGGCGCGTATTCGTCAGTTGCAGGGGCTTTCGATGGCACAACTGCAAGACGAAATTATGCGCCACTTCCCGAGCCGCCTGGGATATGTGACGCCGGTTGCGGCAGGAGCGTTCCCGCTGACTCGTCGACACGCATTGCAATACACGCGCGAAGGGCTGGCACTGGTAGGAGATGCGGCGCATACCATTCACCCGCTGGCAGGGCAGGGGGTAAACCTGGGGTATCGTGATGTTGATGCGTTACTGGATGTGCTGAGTAGTGCTCGCGGGCACGCCGAGGACTGGTCAAGCCATCAGGTACTTAAGCGTTACCAGACGCGGCGTATGGCGGATAACTTCATCATGCAATCAGGGATGGATCTGTTCTACGCAGGGTTCAGCAATGACGTAGGGCCGGTGCGTATTCTGCGTAATATTGGATTGATGGCGGCTGAACGTGCCGGTGGTCTGAAGCGTCAGGCGTTGAAATACGCCCTCGGACTCTAAACTTTATTCCCTCTCCCCGTGGGAGAGGGTCAAGGTGAGGGCATCAGGCCGCACAATACTAGCAACAAAAACAAAAAAGCCCGCAGAGCGGGCTTTTTTGTTACTAAGTGGCTGGGGTGCAGGGATTCGAACCCCGGAATGCTGGTATCAGAAACCAGAGCCTTACCGCTTGGCGACACCCCAATTGCGTTAAACAGTGTTTAACGACTTTTTTAAATTGGCTGGGGTACGAGGATTCGAACCTCGGAATGCTGGTATCAGAAACCAGAGCCTTACCGCTTGGCGATACCCCAACAATTTTTTCTAGTCTATCGAATTACCCGACAGATTACTAATTTGGTGGCTACGACGGGATTCGAACCTGTGACCCCATCATTATGAGTGATGTGCTCTAACCAACTGAGCTACGTAGCCAGTACTGCAATCTTCGATGGCTGGGGTACCTGGATTCGAACCAGGGAATGCCGGTATCAAAAACCGGTGCCTTACCGCTTGGCGATACCCCAATACCGCGGAGAACCGCAAAATCGAAGAAATATGGCTGGGGTACCTGGATTCGAACCAGGGAATGCCGGTATCAAAAACCGGTGCCTTACCGCTTGGCGATACCCCATCCGTGCAACGCTTACCTGGGAATGGTGCGGGAGGCGAGACTTGAACTCGCACACCTTGCGGCGCCAGAACCTAAATCTGGTGCGTCTACCAATTTCGCCACTCCCGCAAAAAAGATGGTGGCTACGACGGGATTCGAACCTGTGACCCCATCATTATGAGTGATGTGCTCTAACCAACTGAGCTACGTAGCCATCTTTTTTTCGCGTTACCTTATCGGCGTTGCGGGGCGCATTATGCGTATAGACCCTTGCAGCGTCAACACCTTTTTCAACGAAAATGGCCGGAATGTGACTGTTTGGTTAGGTTGCGAACAGCGTGACCGAATATTCGGCAATTATTGGTTATTAATCGTTTTTGTCCAGCTTAATACAATGCAAAAAAAACAGGCCCCGGAGGGCCTGTTAGTCATTCAGACAATCATTTATATGCTGACTGGTGAACGCCTACAGCACGTCCTGATGGATCGTTCATTGCCTTGAAAGATTCATCCCATTCAATTGCTTTTGCTGAAGAGCAGGCGACGGAAGGACCACCTGGTACACACTCTGCCGCGCTTGGAACCGGGAAGAGTTCTTCAAAGATCTCACGGTACAGGTACGCCTCTTTAGACCCCGGCGTGTTGTACGGGAAGCGGAAGCTCGCCGTTTCCAGTTGTTGGTCGGAAACCTGTTTTGCCGCCACCTCTTTCAGGGTGTCAATCCAACTGTAACCTACACCGTCAGAGAACTGCTCTTTCTGACGCCATGCCACGCTAGCTGGCAAGTAGGATTCAAAACATTCGCGCAGGATATGTTTTTCCATTTTGCCGTTGCCGCACATCTTGTCCTGCGGGTTGATACGCATCGCGACGTCGAGGAATTTCTTATCCAGGAACGGAACACGCGCTTCAACACCCCAGGCCGACATCGCTTTGTTGGCACGCGCACAGTCAAACATATGCAGCGCTTGCAGTTTACGCACTGTCTCTTCGTGCAACTCTTTGGCGTTCGGCGCTTTATGGAAGTAGAGGTAGCCGCCAAACACTTCGTCAGAACCTTCGCCAGACAGCACCATCTTGATGCCCATCGCTTTGATTTTACGCGACATCAGATACATCGGCGTAGAGGCGCGGATGGTGGTCACGTCATAGGTTTCAATGTGATAGATAACATCGCGGATCGCATCCAGGCCTTCCTGCACGGTGAAGTGAATCTCGTGGTGCACAGTACCAAGATGGTTTGCCACTTCCTGCGCGGCTTTCAGGTCAGGAGCGCCTTCCAGACCAACAGCAAAGGAGTGCAACTGAGGCCACCAGGCTTCAGAGCGTTCCTGATCTTCCACGCGACGGGCGGCAAATTTCTTGGTGATCGCGGAGATCACGGAAGAATCCAGACCGCCGGAGAGCAGCACGCCGTATGGCACGTCTGACATCAGGTGGCTTTTAACGGAGTCTTCCAGCGCCTGGCGCAACTCCGCTTTATCAGTGACGTTGTCTTTCACCGCGTCGTACTCGAACCAGTCGCGCTGATAATACTGACGGATCTCGCCGTCTTTGCTCCACAGGTAGCTACCTGCCGGGAACTCTTTAATGGTGCGGCAAACCGGCACCAGCGCTTTCATTTCAGAGGCAACATAGAAGTTGCCGTGTTCATCGTGGCCCATGTACAGCGGGATAATACCAATGTGGTCACGGCCAATCAGGTAAGCGTCTTTTTCGCTGTCGTACAGTGCGAAGGCAAACATACCCTGCAGGTCGTCCAGGAACTCCGGCCCTTTCTCCTGATACAGCGCGAGGATCACTTCACAGTCAGAACCGGTCTGGAACGCGTAGCGGTCGCCGTACTCTGCACGCAGTGCCTGATGGTTGTAGATTTCACCGTTGACAGCCAGCGCGTGCGTTTTTTTCTCGTTATACAGCGGCTGAGCACCAGCGTTGACGTCTACGATCGACAGACGTTCGTGAGCCAGAATGGCTTTATCGCTGGCGTAAACGCCGGACCAGTCCGGGCCGCGATGGCGCATCAGGCGGGACAATTCGAGTGCTTTTTTACGCAGTTCGCCCGCGTCAGTTTTAATATCCAGTACGCCAAAAATAGAACACATAACCTTCTCCGTTAACCCTGTTGCATTGTGATGTTGCTTGCTTATGAAAATGCCGCAAAGGGACAGGGTGCGCAAGCGTTTTACGGGCGAAAACGGAAATAGTGCAATGGTAATTGCTGAATAGTGAAAAACGAGTATGTCAGGCATGCTTTTATTGATGATTATTCAATAAAACGTGATTTTTGTTAGATAGGGTTTTGTTTGGCAGGGCTGTAAATGAAAAACCACGCCCTGAGGCGTGGTTTGGTATCAGATAATGTCAATTTCATCGACGGAGGGGTAAATCCAGCTCGGCCGGAACGGCATCGAATCAATGTCATCAAGCTGAGAGACGCCAGAGAGCACCAGAATAGTTTCAAGACCTGCCTGGAAACCGGCCAGAATATCGGTGCGGAGATTGTCGCCGACAATGACGGTTTCTTCAGAGTGAGCCTGCATTTTGTTCAGTGCGGCACGGATGATCCACGGGCTAGGTTTCCCGACTACAAACGGCTGACGACCAGAGATTTTCTCGATACCGGCGCAGAGCGCGCCGCATGCCGGATAAAAGCCACGACCGTGCGTATCCGGGTTGGTGGCGATAAAACGCGCGCCGCTGGCGACAAAGTATGCCGCTTTATGCATCATCTCCCAGTTAAAGGAGCGCGTTTCACCCACAATCACAAAGTCTGGGTTCACATCGGTGATGGTAAAACCGGCTTTGTACAGTTCGTGGATCAGCGCGCCTTCACCGACCACGTAGGCTTTTTTTCCTTCCTGACGTTTCAGAAAATCAGCCGTTGCCATCGCCGAGGTATAAAAAACGCTGTCCGGCACGTCGACACCGGCTGTGGCAAAACGGTTCGCCAGATCCTGACCGGTCTGAGAAGGGTAGTTCGTGAGAAGAACCAGAGGCATTCCTTTGTCGATGATGCGGTGAAGAAACTCCGCAGCACCTGGCACAGCAACGTTGTCGTGCATCAGCACGCCGTCGATATCACAAATTACATTCTTAATGGTCATGGACAGTCCGACATCAAAAAAAGAAGGCGTTACTATAAGGTTCGATCAACTTTCCAGCAAATGCTGCAACAGAATGCCGTTGAGCATCGCACGTTTTACCAGCGCGAATGCGCCAATCGCTGAACGATGGTCAAGCTTTGAACGAACGACCGGGAGATTCTGGCGGAATGCTTTCAGCGCCTGGGTATTAATACAGCCCTCAATGGCGGGCAGCAGTACCTTTTCCGCTTCAACAATTTCACCGGCGATCACCACTTTTTGCGGGTTAAACAGGTTAATCGCGATAGCAATGGTTTTGCCCAGGTGACGTCCAACTTGCTCGATCACCTCACAGGCCAGCGCGTCGCCTTTATTGGCTGCTTTACAGATGGTTCCTATCTTGCAATCGTCCAGTGTGACGCGGCTTTGATAACCCTGTTCAAGCAAATGGCGAACACGCTGCTCAATGGCCGTATTGGCGGCAATGGTCTCAAGACAACCAAAATTTCCGCAGTGGCAACGTTCGCCAAGCGGCTCGACCTGAATATGGCCGATCTCACCGACATTACCGTTGCGACCAATAAAAATACGCCCGTTAGAGATAATGCCTGCACCAGTACCGCGGTGAACGCGCACCAGAATAGAGTCTTCGCAGTCCTGACTGGCACCAAAATAGTGCTCTGCCAGCGCCAGAGAGCGAATGTCATGGCCTACAAAACAGGTCACTTTAAAGCGCTTTTCCAGCGCTTCGACCAGCCCCCAGTTTTCAACCTGGATGTGCGGCATATAGCGGATCACACCGCTTTCAGGGTCGACCAGACCAGGCAGAATCACGGAGATGGCGATGAGTTCACGGATTTTACGCTGACAGCTTTCAATAAACTGCGCGATGGTATTCAGCAGCGCGTGTTCCAGGGTCTCCTGAGTGCGTTCCGGAAGGGGGTAGTGCTCTTCTGCAATGGCTTTGCTACTCAGATCGTAGAGCGTAAGCGTAGTGTCATGACGGCCAAGGCGGACGCCAATCGCCTGAAAATTACGGGTTTCGGTAATAATAGAGATAGCGCGGCGGCCTCCGGTGGAGGCCTGTTGATCGACTTCTTTAATCAGGCCGCGCTCAATAAGCTGACGTGTAATTTTTGTCACGCTGGCGGGAGCAAGCTGGCTTTGTTCGGCTATCTGAATGCGTGAGATTGGCCCGTGCTGGTCAATCAGGCGATAAACTGCCGCGCTGTTAAGTTGTTTAACGAGATCGACATTACCGATTTGAGCTTGTCCGCCTGGTGTCATACTTTTACTTACTCAGTGACGACCTCGTTACCATTAACGATGGTCTTAATAATTTTATAATCGTGTGTGAATGCCGTCAGGTTTGCAACCATACCTGGTGCAATTCCGCCAAGCTGTTTATCAACGCCCATTGCGCGCGCCGGATAAAGCGTTGCCATACGCAGCACTTCATCGAGGGCAATACCGCAATACTCAACCAGGTTGCGTACCCCTTCAATCATGGTCAGGGCAGAACCACTCAGCGTGCCGTTCTCATCCACACACAGTCCATTGCGGTAGTATATTGTTTTACCGGCAAAAATGAACTGCTCAATATTTGCACCTGCTGGCGCGGTGGCATCGGTGACCAGACAAAGCTTGTCACCTTTCAGCCGTTTGGCATTACGAATGTTGGTGTAATCGACATGTAAGCCGTCAGCAATAATACCGCAGTAGACGTCTGGCTCATCCAGAATCGCTCCGACCAGACCCGGTTCACGACCGGTTATATACGGCATTGCGTTGTAGAGGTGCGTGGCGAAGGTAATGCCCGCGCGGAAACCCGCTTTGGCTTCTTTCAGCGTCGCGTTTGAGTGACCCGCTGAAACGATAATCCCGGCGGCAGCCAGTTTGCTGATGACATCCGTACCTGTCATTTCAGGCGCCAGCGTCACTTTGGTGATCACATCGGCGTTAGCACACATGTAATCAACCAGCTCCGCATCAGGTTTACGCACGTAATTCGGGTTATGCGTCCCTTTTTTAACCATATTCAGCCATGGCCCTTCAAGGTGCAGACCCAGCGCCTGATTCGGGTGTTTTGCCAGGTATTCACGCATCACGCGGATGCCATGTTTCATAAGGTCATCACTGCTGGTGATGAGCGTTGGCAGATAGCTGGTGCAGCCCGATTTCTCGTTGGCTTTTTGCATGATCTCCAGCGTTTCTACCGTCACCGCATCCGCAGTGTCATTGAATTGCACACCGCCGCAGCCGTTGAGCTGTACGTCGATGAAACCGGGGGAGATTACTGCTCCATTGAGTGAGCGCTGTTCAATCTCCGGCGGCAGTTCTGCCAGCGGGCAAACACGTTCAATCAGGCCATTAGCGATAACAATCGCATGGTCATCCAGAATATCATGGCCGGTATAAATCCGACCGTGGGTTAAAGCGTACATAACGACCCCCGGTTAAAAAAAGCGGCCGCCTCTTGATGAAGAGGCGGTTATTCAATTACAGACCTTTGATGTTCTCTGCTTCTAATTCGTTGAAGTATTTCAGCGTTTTCACTTTCAGCTCCATCGTGGACGGTTCGTCACAAACGATGACTGATTTCGGATGCAGCTGCAGGCAACTGATGGTCCACATGTGGTTAACGTTGCCTTCAACGGCAGCCTGGAGCGCCTGCGCTTTCACGCCGCCCAGGACCAGAATCATCACTTCTTCGGCATCCAGCAGGGTACCTACACCTACGGTCAGGGCGTATTTTGGAACCTGGTTAACATCACCGTCAAAGAAGCGGGAGTTTGCCACGCGCGTGTCATGGGTCAGCGTTTTAATACGGGTACGGGAAGCCAGAGAAGACGCCGGTTCGTTAAACGCGATATGACCATCGTTACCTACACCACCCATAAACAGGTGGATTTTACCGTAGGAACGGATTTTTTCTTCATACTGACGACATTCTGCGTCAATATCAGGCGCGTTTCCATTCAGCAGGTTAATATTTTCAGATGGAATATCAACGTGATCAAAGAAATTGCGGTGCATAAAGCTATGGTAGCTTTCCGGGTGATCCTTTGGTAAGCCAACATATTCGTCCATATTGAAGGTCACAACATGTTTAAAGCTAACCTGGCCTGCTTTATGCATCTCAACCAGTGCCTTATACGCGGTCAGTGGTGTGCCACCAGTCGGAAGACCAAGAACGAAAGGACGATCAGCAGTAGGTTTAAATGCGTTAATACGGTTAACGATATGGCGAGCGGCCCATTTACCAACTTGTTCAGCAGTTGCCAGGGGAATCAGTCTCATTGTTCACCTCAAGAGTTAAAGTAGAAGAGTGGGCGGATGGCTATCGGAACCTGAATTAAGCGTAACCTGGAATCTTTCAGGCCGGATCAATCCGTCTTGATTTTTTGAATGATAAAATAAGTTTTCGCTGTTAGCCAGTGCAAGGGAGGGTTAATAACGATATTTGGTGACAAAAATCACAAAAAATACGTGTTTAATTTGCGATACGAATTAATTTTTCACACACTCACAATGCCAGTGAATCATCAACTGTATTTATAGTTCGTGACACAATAAAAAACAGAGCTGAGAACATGCCTTAAACGGGGTCTCATAGGGGGAAGAAAGTGAGTATTCTAGGTTATTTACAAAAGGTTGGTCGCGCACTTATGGTGCCGGTCGCCACGCTGCCTGCCGCAGCCATCCTGATGGGTGTCGGCTACTGGATCGACCCCAACGGCTGGGGTAATACCAGCGCGCTGGCGGCGTTCTTTATCAAGTCAGGCTCCGCCATTATCGACAACATGTCCGTGTTGTTCGCGATTGGTGTGGCTTACGGTATGTCTAAAGACAAAGACGGTGCCGCTGCGCTGACCGGTTTTGTCGGTTTCCTCGTGTTAACCACTCTCTGCTCACCAGCAGCGGTGGCCATGATCCAAAAAATTCCGGCGGACCAGGTTCCGGCGGCATTCGGTAAGATCAGCAACCAGTTTGTCGGTATCCTTGTAGGTATCATCTCCGCTGAACTGTATAACCGCTTCAGCAGCGTAGAGCTACCAAAAGCGCTCTCCTTCTTTAGCGGTCGCCGTCTGGTCCCCATCCTGACCTCGTTTGTGATGATCATTGTTGCGTTCATCATGATGTACGTCTGGCCGATGATCTTCGACGGTCTGGTGAACTTCGGTGAGCACATCCAGAAGCTGGGCTCTGTCGGTGCGGGCGTATACGCGTTCTTCAACCGTCTGCTGATCCCGGTCGGTCTGCACCACGCGCTGAACTCCGTATTCTGGTTCGATGTTGCCGGTATTAACGATATTCCTAACTTCCTGGGTGGCGCACAGTCCATCGAAGCAGGTAAAGCGGTTGTCGGTATCACCGGTCGTTACCAGGCGGGCTTCTTCCCAATCATGATGTTCGGCCTGCCAGGTGCAGCGCTGGCTATCTACCACTGCGCACGTCCAGAGAACAAAGCGAAAGTTCTGGGTATCATGATGGCGGGTGCATTTGCAGCTTTCTTCACCGGTATCACTGAACCGCTGGAATTCTCCTTCATGTTCGTGGCACCTGTGCTGTATGTGATCCACGCTGTGCTGACGGGTATCTCTGTGTTCATTGCTGCCAGCATGCACTGGATTGCGGGCTTCGGCTTCAGTGCCGGTCTGGTGGATATGGTGCTGTCGTCCCGTAACCCACTGGCGACCCACTGGTGGATGCTGATCCCGCAAGGTCTGGTGTTCTTCGCGATCTACTACATGGTGTTCCGTTTCACTATCACCAAATTCAACCTGATGACCCCGGGTCGTGAGCTGGCTGTTGCCGGTAGCGAAGCGGATGGTCAGGATGTGAATGTGAGTGCGGACAAAGACCAGGATGTTGCAGGTCTGGCGCGTCAATACATCGCCGCTGTCGGTGGTTCTGACAACCTGACCGGTATCGACGCATGTATCACCCGTCTGCGTCTGAACGTAAAAGACTCTTCTCTGGTGAACGAAGCGCTGGCTAAACGCTTGGGTGCATCCGGTGTTATCCGTCTGAACAAAACCAGCGTGCAGATTATCGTTGGCTTTGTGGCGGAAAAAATTGCCAATGCCATGAAAACGACAGGTCCGGTAGCCGCTGCGGAAGCAAGTGCTGCGCCAGCCGCTTCACCTGCTGCAGTAAAACCGCAGGCAGTACCAAATGCTAAAACGATTGCCGCACTGGTTTCCCCAGTGACTGGTGACGTGGTTGCCATTGAGCAGGTACCTGACGAAGCCTTCGCCAGCAAAGCGGTCGGTGACGGTGTCGCTGTGAAGCCAACGGAAAAAACCGTGGTGTCACCAGCAGCCGGTACCATCGTAAAAATCTTCAATACCAACCATGCGTTCTGCCTCGAAACCGAGAATGGTGCTGAGATCGTTGTCCACATGGGTATTGATACCGTTGCGCTGAACGGCCAGGGCTTTACTCGCCTGGTGGAAGAGGGTGCTGAAGTGGTCGCAGGGCAGCCAATCCTGGAAATGGATCTGGACTTCCTGAACGCCAACGCGCGCTCAATGATTAGTCCGGTTGTTTGCAGCAACATTGATGACTTCAGTGGCCTGGTCATTCAGGCGAAAGGTCAGGTGGTTGCGGGTCAAACACCACTGTATGAGATTAAAGGCAAGTAATCGCTCCTGAGTAGAGTCATGCCTTAAGCGGCGGGGGATATCCCTCGCCGCTTTTTTTTGCAGCAAATGCCCCCATTATTTTCTTCAGAGCCGTTTTAAGGGTTGTCACTACGTCCGGCTTATAAGATCATATGCCGTTATACGTTGTTTACGCTTTGAGGAATCCACGATGAGTGAGGCAGAAGCCCGCCCGAGTAACTTTATTCGTCAGATCATCGATGAAGATCTGGCCAGTGGTAAGCACACCACAATTCATACGCGTTTCCCGCCGGAGCCGAACGGTTACCTGCATATTGGTCACGCGAAATCTATCTGCCTGAACTTTGGCATTGCCCAGGACTACCAGGGGCAGTGCAACCTGCGTTTCGATGACACCAACCCAGTAAAAGAAGACATCGAATACGTTGAGTCCATCAAGAACGACGTGCAATGGCTGGGCTTCAACTGGTCTGGCGACATCTGCTACTCCTCTGACTATTTTGATCAGCTGTATGCCTATGCAGTAGAGCTGATTAACAAAGGTCTGGCGTACGTCGACGAGCTGTCTGCCGATGAGATCCGTGAATACCGCGGCTCGCTGACCGCGCCGGGCAAAAACAGCCCATACCGCGATCGCAGCGTGGAAGAGAACCTGGCGCTGTTTGAAAAAATGCGTGCCGGTGGTTTCGAAGAAGGCAAAGCCTGTCTGCGTGCCAAAATCGACATGGCATCTCCGTTCATCGTGATGCGCGACCCGGTGCTGTACCGCATTAAGTTTGCGGAACACCACCAGACCGGTAACAAGTGGTGCATCTACCCGATGTACGACTTCACTCACTGCATCAGCGATGCGCTGGAAGGCATTACTCACTCTCTGTGTACGCTGGAGTTCCAGGACAACCGTCGTCTGTACGACTGGGTACTGGATAACATCACTATCCCTGTACATCCACGTCAGTACGAGTTCTCTCGTCTGAATCTGGAATACACCGTGATGTCCAAGCGTAAGCTGAACCTGCTGGTGACCGACAAGCATGTTGAAGGCTGGGACGATCCGCGTATGCCGACCATCTCTGGTCTGCGTCGTCGTGGTTACACCGCGGCTTCTATTCGTGAGTTCTGCAAACGCATCGGTGTGACTAAGCAGGATAACACCATTGAAATGGCGTCCCTGGAATCCTGCATTCGCGAAGATCTCAACGAAAACGCACCGCGCGCAATGGCGGTTATCGACCCAGTGAAACTGGTTATCGAAAACTACCCGCAGGGTGAAAGCGAGCTGGTGTCCATGCCTAACCATCCGAGTAAACCGGAAATGGGTAGCCGTGACGTACCGTTCAGCGCTGAAATCTGGATCGATCGTGCTGACTTCCGCGAAGAAGCGAACAAGCAGTACAAGCGCCTGGTATTGGGTAAAGAGGTGCGTCTGCGTAATGCCTACGTCATCAAGGCCGAGCGCGTAGAGAAAGATGCGGAGGGTAATATCACTACCATCTTCTGTTCTTATGATGCTGAAACCCTGAGCAAAGATCCGGCAGATGGCCGCAAAGTGAAAGGCGTTATCCATTGGGTAAGCGCTGCACACGCGGTGCCTGTTGAAATTCGCTTGTACGATCGTCTGTTCAGTGTCCCTAACCCTGGTGCTGCCGAAGACTTCCTGGCGACGATCAACCAGGAATCTCTGGTGATTAAACAGGGTTATGTAGAGCCGTCTTTAAAAGCGGCTGAAGCGGGTAAAGCGTTCCAGTTCGAACGCGAAGGTTACTTCTGCCTGGATAGCCGTTACAGCACGGCGGAAAAACCGGTGTTTAACCGTACTGTTGGTCTGCGTGACACCTGGGCTAAGATCGGCGAATAATATTGCCATTCTGGTCAATGAGAGACAAACGCCGCGATAAGCGGCGTTTTTTTATTTAACGATCAGGCCATTAACGCGCAGCTCAAATAAGGTATGTGCGAAATTCAGGTCAATGAGGTGCTACTTATTTTACTCAAAAAAAGTTTCAATATTTACGAATAGCCTTAAGGACAAAAAATACACAGAATAAACGGTCGACGCACCCTCAAAATACGCGTTATTCCCTGTAAATCCTCGCATTGGTACAGATGTTACAAATCACTACCAATTATGTGCACTTCGTCATAATCCTGACTTTTGTTCGCTGAAAAGCATTGATAATTCGCGTCGCGAAAAATAACCTAAAGGCGGTAGTTAATTCGAGGGTATTTCTAACTACCCCTGACCATTAGGTCTTTTATATTTTTCGCCGTTTAAGGCGTTTTAATTCGTCAAAGAGGAATAATCTATGCGTACGTTCAGTGGCAAACGTAGTGCGCTGGCGCTGGCTATTGCCGGTGTGACAGCAATGTCGGGTCTGGTGATTGCACCAGAGGCGAAGGCAGCAGGTTTTATTGATGACTCAACCCTCACAGGGGGGATCTACTACTGGCAGCGTGAGCGTGATCGTAAAGACGTCACTGAAGATAAATACAAAACCAACCTTTCTCACTCCACCTGGAACGCCAATCTGGATTTCCAGTCTGGTTATGCTGCCGATATGTTTGGTCTGGATATTGCTGCATTCACGGCAATTGAAATGGCAGAAAACGGCGACAGTGCCCACCCAAACGAAATTGCGTTCTCTTCCAGTAATAAAGCCTATAAAGAAGACTGGTCCGGAGATAAAAGCGGTATCAGCTTGTATAAGGCAGCAGCGAAATTCAAATACGGCCCGGTATGGGCGCGCGGTGGTTATATTCAGCCAACCGGTCAGACATTGTTAGCACCACACTGGAGCTTTATGCCGGGTACTTACCAGGGGGCGGAAGCGGGTGCCAACTTTGATTACGGTGATGCAGGTGCGTTGAGCTTCTCCTATATGTGGACCAACGAGTACAAAGCACCATGGCATATCGAAATGGACAAGTTCTACCAGAACGATAAGAAAACCAAAGTAGATTACCTCCATTCAGTAGGTGCTAAATACGATTTTAAAAACGACCTGGTACTTGAGGCGGCATTCGGCCAGGCTCAAGGTTACATCGATCAGTACCTTGCCAAGGCCAGCTATAAATTTGATATCGCGGGTAGCCCACTGAGCACCAGCTACCAGTTCTACGGTACGCGCGATAAAGTCAGTAATGGTGGCGTCAATGATATCTATGACGGCACCGCGTGGTTGCAGGCTCTCACCTTCGGCTACAAAGTCGGTCAGGTTGATTTGCGCCTGGAAGGGACATGGGTGAAGGCAGAAGGGCAGCAGGGGTACTTCCTGCAGCGTATGACCCCAACCTATGCATCGTCTAACGGTCGTCTTGATATCTGGTGGGATAACCGCTCTGACTTCAACGCCGACGGCGAAAAAGCGGTGTTCTTCGGTGCAATGTATGACCTGAAAAACTGGAATCTGCCTGGCTGGGCGGTGGGCGCATCGTACGCTTATGCCTGGGATGCAAAACCTGCAGATATGGCCACACCGGATGCTTACTACGATCCAAACTATCGCCTGAAAGAGTCTTCTTACAGCCTGGATGCCATCTATACCCTGCAGGACGGCCGCGCTAAAGGCACGATGTTCAAACTGCACTTCACCCAGTATGACAATCACTCCGACATTCCGAGCTATGCGGGCGGTTACGGCAACATCTTCCAGGATGAGCGTGACGTGAAATTCATGGTTATCGCTCCATTCACCATCTTCTAATGGAGACTGAACATGATGAAAAATATCGTAATCGTCGCGTTGCTGGCTGCGGGGCTGGTGGGGTGTGCGCAGGAGCAGGCACCGAAAGAGGACTCGCGTCTTAAAGAGGCGTATAGCGCCTGCATCAACACGGCGGAAGGCTCGCCGGAGAAGATCGAAGCCTGTCAGAGCGTGCTGAATGTGCTGAAGAAAGAGAAGGCACATGAGCAGTTCGCCACACAGGAAAACGTTCGCGTGATGGATTACCAGGCCTGTATTCAGGCACGTAAAACCGGAAACGATCAGGAAGTGGCGAAGCGTTGCGACCAGATCTGGAAAGAGATCCGCAGTAACAACAGCAAATAATTTGCTGTCATTATGCCCGGTAGCACAACGCTACCGGGCTTTTTTGCGTCAAATAGCAGGCAAAAAAAAGCCAACCTTACGGCTGGCTCAGAGTATGAAAGCTTGAGTTATTTAGCGTCGTGCGCGTGATCGTCTTCGCGGCAATCACCTTCAGCACAGTGACCATACAGGTACAGGCTGTGGTTGGTCAGGCGGATGCCATGACGAGCCGCGATTTCACGCTGACGCGCTTCGATGGAGTCATCGCTAAATTCAATGACCTTGCCACAGTCGAGGCAGATCAGGTGATCGTGGTGCTGTTGCTGGGTCAGTTCGAATACAGATTTACCGCCTTCGAAATTATGACGGGTAACAATGCCCGCGTCATCAAACTGGTTCAGCACGCGATAGACGGTAGCGAGCCCAATTTCTTCACCCATGTCAATAAGGCGTTTATAAAGGTCTTCCGCACTGACATGGTGATTGTCTGGACCCTGAAGCACTTCAAGGATTTTTAACCGAGGAAGCGTAACTTTCAGGCCAGCCTTCTTTAATGCGGTATTGTTGTCAGTCATGCGGAATCTGTCCTGTTGCTAAACGAATCACTTCTGTAGGAAGTGACAGAAAATGCACCTTGGATAATGCGTCTCATTATAGAACTGCCATGTCTAAATGAAAACAGCAAGTCTCAGGCAAAATATGCTTATAAAAATGGGGTATCACCGACAAACTTGCTCAATAGAAACCACATTTTATCAGGGAGACATTGTACAGGTCTGGGCGAAAAAGTTAAAAGATTGTAGCAATTAATTTAATCGGTACGACCTGAGGCTCGGGCGCAACCGCAGTTGCGCCACGATAAAAATCAGGCGTTAAGAATATCATCCAGGTGCAGTTCTTCACGGATCTGCTTAACCCATTTCTCAACGCGTTCTGCGGTCAGTTCTGGCTGGCGGTCTTCGTCGATGGCCAGACCCACGAAATGATCATCATCAGCCAGGCCTTTAGAGGCTTCAAAGTGGTAGCCCGCCGTTGGCCAGTGGCCGACGATAACCGCACCATTTGGCTCAATGATGTCGCGGATGGTACCCAGCGCATCACAGAAATATTCCGCGTAGTCTTCCTGATCGCCACAGCCAAACAGAGCAACCAGTTTGCCGTTGAAATCAACTTCTTCCAGCGTCGGGAAGAAATCATCCCAGTCGCACTGGGCTTCACCGTAGTACCAGGTTGGAATACCCAGCAGCAGAATGTCATAGCCTTCGAGATCTTCTTTGCTGCTCTTGGCGATGTCATGCACATCAGCAACGTCTTTACCGAGCTGTTTTTGAATGTTTTTTGCGATGTTTTCGGTATTGCCGGTATCACTGCCGAAGAAAATGCCGATGATTGCCATGAGTAAAATAACCTCTTGAAACTTAATAGTATGGTGGCGCAATTCGGCCACGGATAAGGGCAATAATAGCAGAACTGGCAACCCTGCGGAAACAGCTATCGCGCAGGACTGCACTCTGTGCTACATGAAAAAGGTGATAAAGGGGATTTTCAGACTTATGCCTGGCTGCGCAATGTCTCAAGTTGAGCGATCAACATCTCTTCAATGAGCTCGCTGCGACTGATATTACGTGCCTCAGCCAGCTCGTTAAGCGCATCGACGGCGTCGGCGTTGAGCTTCAGTTCGACACGCTTAAGCCCACGATTTTTATCGCGTTTAAGCTGATTGCGTTTATTGATACGCAGCTGTTCATCGCGCGAAAGCGGATTCGTTTTCGGTCGTCCCGGGCGACGCTCATTCGCGAACAGATCTAGTGTCGTACGGTCCGTTTGTTCTTTGGCCATGATTCTGAGACTTCGGGGGAAACAAGCCGCCCTGCTAATGCCCGGGCGATAAGCGCGCCATCATACATCACCAAAAACGGCACGCCAACGACTGGAAGCCTGCAGCCTTCCAGTCGCTCTCTTTTTAATCAATTTGCAGTATCAGCAAGATAGCGGCGAATGGCGCGCAATACGGCGTCAGGTTTTTCCGCGTGAACCCAGTGTCCAGCCCCGGCGATGACATGGGCACGAGCCTGCGGGAATTGTGCCAGCAATGCGTCGCGGTACGCGTCGGTGACGTAAGGCGAGTTGCCGCCACGAATAAAGAGGGTAGGGTGCGGCCAGGCAGGTACCGTTTCCCAGCCTACGATATTGTTGTACTGCTCCCAGAGCACTGGCACGTTAAAACGCCATTGTCCGTCAACAAATGACTTCAGCAGGAACTGCACGACACCCTCTTCATCAAGATGCTCACGCATGACGGCAGCCGCTTGTTGACGCGTTGCGGCACCAGCCGCTGTTACCGCGTTGATCGCCGCGAAAATTTCGTCATGGCGGCGAACGTCGTAATCCACCGGAGCAACATCGATCACCACCAGACCCTGAATTCTCTCAGGTGCCAGCGCCGTCAGGGCCATCACCGCTTTACCGCCCATTGAATGCCCGATGAGGGTGACTTTTTGCAGGTTGTTGGCATCCAGCGTATCCAGCAGATCCTGCGCCATTGCCGCGTAGGTCATCTCTTCTGAGCGCCCTGAAAGACCGTGATTGCGCATGTCGACTTGCAAAATGTCGTGATCGCTAACCAGATCGCGCGCCAGCACGCCCAGGTTATCCAGGCTGCCAAAAAGTCCGTGAACCAGTACGATGGGAGAATTATTGTTCGGCGATTGTGCAGTTTGCGCTCGGGTATTCAATTTCATGGCAAAGTTCTTTTTTTACGTATGTCAGGTTAGGGTATCATGTTGACCATTCTGCCGCCCGGCTGCAAGGTTCCAGTTTAATCTGACTTTTGCCGCCAACCTGGTTTGACGCTATCCGCTGTTGGGATTTGACCTTATAATCCCAATGACTTGTATTCAGATAAGATATCGCACTGGATTAAGATGAAAACAATCGAAGTTGATGACGAACTCTATCAGTATATTGCCAGCCAGACGCGGCATATCGGGGAGAGCGCGTCCGACATTTTACGGCGCATGCTTAAAATTTCCGCCGTTTCACAGCCTGTCACCCCAGTTACCAAAGATGTCGTGTCTCAGCCGAGCGTTGTTGCACAAGCAAAACCTGCCGTGACACCGGCAAAAGATAAAGTGCGGGCGATGCGCGAGCTGCTGCTGTCCGATGAATATGCGGAGCAAAAAAAGGCGGTTAACCGCTTTATGCTGGTGCTGTCTACACTCTACTCACTGGATAACAAAGCGTTTGCTGAAGCGACCGAGTCGCTGCACGGTCGTACTCGCGTCTATTTCGCGGGTGACGAGCAGACGCTGCTGCAAAATGGCAATCAAACCAAACCCAAACATGTCCCTGGCACTCCGTACTGGGTGATCACCAATACCAATACGGGCCGCAAGTGCAGCATGATTGAACACATCATGCAGTCTATGCAGTTCCCGGCGGAATTGATTGAAAAGGTTTGCGGTACAATTTAACCCTTGCATCAGAAGGACCCGGTAATGGCAAATCACAGCCGTGCAGGCCAACCTGCACAACAAAGCGATTTGATTAATGTCGCTCAGCTGACCGCGCAGTATTACGTTCTGAAGCCGGTTGTGGGCAATGCAGAACACGCCGTGAAGTTTGGTACATCTGGTCACCGCGGTAGCGCGGCGCGCCATAGCTTTAACGAACCGCACATTCTGGCCATTGCTCAGGCCATTGCGGAAGAGCGCGCCAAAAATGGCGTTACCGGTCCATGCTATGTGGGAAAAGATACCCATGCTTTGTCTGAGCCGGCATTCATTTCTGTTCTGGAAGTGCTGGCTGCAAACGGCGTTGATGTGATTATTCAGGAGAATAACGGATTCACGCCAACGCCTGCGGTGTCTAACGCCATTCTTGTGCACAACAAGAAAGGGGGCGCTCTGGCTGACGGGATCGTTATCACGCCATCCCATAACCCGCCGGAAGACGGTGGTATCAAATACAACCCGCCTAATGGCGGCCCGGCTGATACTAACGTCACCAAAGTGGTGGAAGATCGTGCTAACGCCTTGTTAGCAGATGACCTGAAAGGTGTGAAACGTATTTCTCTGGATGCTGCGATGGCATCTGGTCATGTGAAAGAGCAGGATCTGGTGCAGCCGTTTATTGAAGGGCTGGCGGATATCGTCGACATGGCGGCGATTCAGAAAGCCGGTCTGAAACTGGGTGTGGATCCGCTCGGTGGCTCCGGTATTGAATACTGGAAACGCATTGCTGAGCATTACAAGTTGGATCTGACCATCGTGAACGATCACGTCGATCAGACCTTCCGCTTTATGCATCTGGATAAAGACGGTGCAATCCGTATGGACTGCTCCTCAGAATGTGCAATGGCGGGCCTGCTGGCGCTGCGCGACAAATTTGATCTGGCATTTGCCAATGACCCGGATTACGACCGTCATGGTATCGTCACCCCGGCAGGGCTGATGAACCCGAACCATTACCTGGCGGTGGCGATTAACTACCTGTTCCAGCACCGTCCGCAGTGGGGCAAAGAGGTTGCTGTGGGTAAAACGCTGGTCTCCTCTGCGATGATCGACCGTGTGGTCGACGCGCTGGGTCGTAAGCTGGTGGAAGTGCCTGTTGGTTTCAAATGGTTTGTTGACGGTCTGCATGACGGCAGCTTCGGCTTTGGCGGTGAAGAGAGCGCGGGGGCATCTTTCCTGCGTTTCGACGGCACGCCATGGTCAACCGATAAAGACGGCATCATTATGTGCCTGCTGGCGGCGGAAATTACCGCTGTCACCGGTAAAAACCCGCAGGAACACTACAATGAGCTGGCTGCACGCTTTGGTGCACCAAGCTATAACCGTATCCAGGCTAGCGCGACTTCAGCTCAGAAAGCCGCCCTGTCCAAACTCTCTCCGGAGATGGTCAGTGCGAGCACGCTGGCTGGCGACCCGATCACTGCACGCCTGACGGCTGCACCGGGTAACGGAGCCTCTATTGGCGGTCTGAAAGTGATGACTGAAAATGGCTGGTTCGCCGCGCGTCCATCCGGTACCGAAGATGCGTACAAGATCTATTGCGAAAGCTTCCTCGGCGCTGAACATCGTCAGCAGATTGAGAAAGAAGCGGTAGAGATTGTCAGTGAAGTGTTGAAAAACGCGTAAGAATGAAAAAGGGAGCCGAATGGCTCCCTTTTTTTTAGCTGTGCTTATTCTTTAACTCGAACCGTGGTGACACCAGACCGTACAGCGTCCAGCCCATAAAGGTGACCATTGCGCCGTAAAGCATCGCTTCCTGGCCGGATGAGTAGAGTGCATAGAAGCTGTAGATTGCCCCAATCAGCGCCACGATATTGGCCGCCCGCGCTTTGCGTGGATCCACCTTCGCCACCTTCTGAATAATCACCAGCGCCGCCATCGACAGAATATACGGAATGATGTTCGTCACGACCGCCAGGTTAACCAGCACGTTGAACTGGCTGTTCAGCGACGGGCTAATGGTCATCAGCGATAATCCACTCTGGAAGATGACAATCGCCAGCATGCCCTGCACCGGTGCATCCGCTTTGGTGACGCGGGAGAAGATTTTCGGGAAATACCCTTCGTCAGCCGAGGATTTAAAGACCTGAGCGATGGTGAACTGCCAGCCGAGGAGTGAACCGCAGCAGGACATGACCATCAGACCCATGATCACTTTCCCGACTTCCGGGGTGAACATCTGCGCGAAGGCCAGACCAAACGGCGCCGTAGAGTTAGCCAGATCCATGTTTGGCACAATCCCGGCAATCACGTTAGTCGAGACGATATAGATCACCGCCGCGCCCAGCGTTCCGCCAAGGACCGCAATCGGGACGTTCTTCTCAGGGTTCTCAACCACTTCCGCATTCGCGCAGGCAGATTCCAGACCGAGGAATGCCCAAAGCGTCATGGCAATGGAAGAACCCACTGCGGTAAAGAACGGTACATGGTGAGGGTTCCAGGAATTAGCATACAGCGTTGGGCTAAACCAGAACCAGCCAATGATGCACAGGCCAACAACCGGGATAATCACGCCCCAGACAGTGATGCTGCTGAGTTGCCCGGTGATACGCGCACCGCCAAAGTTAGCCACGGTGCAGATCCACAGCACACCGATGGTCGCCAGCCCAATTTGTACCGGGCTCAGAGTGGCACCAAACAGCTCCGTACCGTAACCCACAGCGGAAATGGCAATCGCCACGTTGGCGATCAGCAATGACACACCATAGGTATAGTTGGCCATAAAGTTGCCTGACTTACCAAAGGCGTATTCTGCATAGCCCCCCATCCCGCCTGACTTGCGGCTGAACATCCCGCATTTGGCAAAGGCCCATGCCAGTGCCATTGACCCTACGGCGGTCACCAGCCAGGAGATAATCGAAATGGTTCCCACTTCTGCAAGCTTGGTCGGCAGCATGATGATCCCTGACCCCATCATGTTCACCATGGTGAGGATGGTCAGCTGCACCACGCCCATTTTATTGGATTTACTCATAATTTTTCTCCTTTCAGCAGTGCAGGCTGAGCGGTGGGTTGTTTGATGACGTTGCAACGAACCTCTTTGCGACCTTCACACTCCTCGACATACACACCCTGCAGTTCCGGTGCGAAGCCCGGCAGAAGGTTGATGCCTTCTTCCAGTGCAGCAAAGTAGCGCAGTACGGAACCGCCCCAGACTTCCCCTGGGACAACACACAACACTCCTGGTGGATAAGGGAGTGCACCTTCGGCGGCGATGCGACCTTCCGCGTCGCGCAGGGACACCAGTTCAACTTCACCGCGCAGATAGGCGTAGTTCGCGTCTTGTGGGTTCATCATCACGCGTGGGAAGTGAGATTTGCGGAACATCTCTTTTTGCAGCTGTTTCACGTTGTGACGGGCATACAGGTCATGCATCTCCTGGCAAATCTGGCGCAGGGTGTAATCTGCGTAACGCTCAGGATGTTGTTTGTAAAGAGAAGGCAGGACGTCTTTCAGCGGAACATCGCTCTCGAGCAGTTTTTCGAAGCGCACCAGCTGTGCCACCAGTTGCTGGAGCTTGCCCATATCCTCTGCTGGGGTGAGCAGGAACAGGATCGAGTTGAGGTCACATTTCTCCGGCACAATGCCGTTTTCACGCAGGAAGTTGGCAAGGATTGTGGCAGGTACCCCGAAATCCTCATACTCGCCGGTACGCGCGTTAATGCCTGGCGTGGTCAGCAGCAGTTTGCACGGATCGATAAAATATTGATGTTCGGCGTAGCCCTCAAAAGCATGCCAGTTCTCACCGGGAACAAAATGGAAGAAGCGCAGATCGGTAGCGATTTCCGCCGTCTCCCAGCTTTCCCACGGACGACCATCCACCATATCTGGCACGAATGGACGCAGATACTGACAGTTCTGCAGGATCAGCTTACGCGCTTCGATACCGGTGACCACGCAGTCCATCCACATGTTGCGGCCACTCTGGCCTTCATGCATGCGAGCGTTGATATCCAGTGCGGCAAACAGCGGATAGAACGGGCTGGTGGAGGCGTGCATCATAAAGGCATTATTCAGACGCTTATGGGGCACATAGCGCTGTTGACCTTTGATGTGACTGTCTTTCTTGTGGATCTGCGAGGTTTGCGAGAAGCCAGCCTGCTGTTTATGCACGGACTGGGTCACCAGAATGCCCGGGTCGTTTTCGTTCAGTTCCAGCAGCAGTGGAGAGCAGTCGGCCATCATCGGAATAAACTGCTCGTAACCTACCCAGGCCGAGTCAAACAGGATGTAGTCACACAGAGGGCCAATCTTATCCACCACCTGGCGAGCGTTATAAATGGTGCCATCGTAAGTACCTAGCTGGATCACAGCCAGGCGGAACGGACGTGCATCACGTGCTCTGCCTGGTGCGACTTCTGATACCAGCTCGCGCAGATAACTCTCTTCAAAGCAGTGGGCGTCAATACCCCCGATAAAGCCGTACGGGTTACGCGCAGTTTCCAGATAGACCGGTGTTGCACCTGCCTGGAGGAGGGCACCGTGATGGTTCGATTTATGGTTGTTACGGTCGAACAGGACCAGGTCGCCAGGGGTGAGCAGGGCGTTAAGCACCACTTTGTTGGATGATGACGTTCCATTCAGCACGAAGTAGGTCTTATCAGCATTAAAGACTTTCGCCGCATGTTGCTGTGCAATGCACGGTGCACCTTCATGGATCAGCAGATCGCCCATCGCTACGTCGGCGTTGCACAGATCGGAACGGAAGAGCGTCTCGCCAAAGAAATCGACAAACTGATTACCGGCAGGATGGCGGCGGAAGAACTGCCCACCCTGATGCCCCGGGCAGTCAAATGCACTGTTGCCCTGTTTCACGTAGTCAACCAGGGCGCGGAAAAACGGTGGGCGCAACTGGGTTTCATACTTCTGGGCCGCCGCTTCCAGTTGACGTCCATAATAGTCGTTGCTGGTGTCTGAATGTTCGAAAACGCCGTGAATGCGCGATAAATAGTCTGCCGGGATGATCTCTTCTTTGTGCGTTGCGACAAAAACAGGAATGCCAAACCCGGTGGCTTCTATTTCTTCCAGAATGCCGCTGGAAATATCGCTGACCGCCAGAACAATAGCGGCAACATCAATATAATCAGAGGCTCTGACATCCACGAGTTCACGCTGGGTGGTAAAGCAATCCGGGCATGCACGGCTGGCTGCGATTTTTAAATTTTTCATTTTTCTCTCTTTATTTTAGGTAATAGAAGTCCCTCGATTCCCTGTAAAAAAGAAATCGATAATTTTCCGGAAAAAAAGCAAAGAGTGACCGCTGATTAAAATCAGTGAATTGCTTTTTGATGATTGAAATTCAGTCTGCCCGGTTGCAGATGAGTCTGAATTAAGATGAATAAGCGCACGGGTTCACAGACAATTGCCTGTAAATAAACGAGTTTCAGGATGACCTGTAAGCGGGTGCGCCAGAAGTCGAAGGACTACCGGGCATTAAAGAGATGAAAGTCAAAGCAGTTTCGGTGGGCAAACATCATGATATGTGTTGTCCGCCTTATATGGGGCATTAAGCGATTATTGTTTTCCATGTTTCATTTTCCTTTCAGTAATTGAAAGCATGGTCATTTTATCCAGGAAAGGGCAATGAACTGTGAAGAAGATCACCATTAACCGATCAAATCAGAAATAAATATTCGTTTTTGATGAATATCGCAAATCAAAATGCTGATTTGTTGGTTATGCGTTAATGGGTTGTGTTATTAATGTTTTGAATGGGCAAAAATAAGACAGAAAAATAACCATAGGGTTATTTTTCGAATATTTAATAAGCGAGCTTATTTTTATTTATAAATAAAATGAATAATTATTCAAAGCATAAACCGATAACCGATACCGGTTTCAGTTAATAAATGACGAGGGCGAGCGGGGTCGACTTCGAGTTTCTGACGAAGGTGTCCCATATATATGCGTAAATAGTGACTATGCTCCACGGCATTTGGCCCCCACACCTGGCTCAGTAGTTGGCGTTGGGTGAGCACCTTCCCGTGGTTATTGAGCAACACGGCAAGCAGTCGAAATTCTATTGGGGTAAGATGGATCTCCTCCTCACCACGCACAATGCGCCGGGCGGCAAGGTCAACCTGGATATCACCAAACGTGTAGGTGGGATCGGCGGGCGTGGTGGCGCTGTGACGACGCAGCGCCACACGAAGGCGAGCCTGGAGCTCGCCTATGCCGAAAGGTTTAATAAGGTAGTCATCTGCTCCGGCGTCCAGCGCCGCGATTTTATCCGTCTCTTCAGTACGTGCTGAAAGCACCAGAATGGGCATCTGGCTCCATTGACGTACTTCACGGATAAAATCGATACCGTCACCATCCGGCAACCCCAGATCGAGTATCACCAGGTCCGGCTTGCGCGTGGCGGCTTCAATCAACCCTCGCTGGAGTGTGCCGGCATCATGAACGCGCAAGCCATCTCCTTCCAGCGCAGCACGCAGAAACCGGCTAATGGCGATCTCATCTTCAACAATCAGAACGTTGATCACAAATCCTCTGGTAATTCATTAAGTTCTGGTGGGGTTTCCAGAGGAAGTGTAACACAAAAACGCGCCCCCCCATCCGGACGGTTCTCTGCGGAAATGGTCCCGCCATGGACATCAATAATCGCCTGGCAAATGGCCAGACCCAGCCCAACGCCCGGAATGGCCGACTCCTTATTGCCACGCGCGAATTTTTCGAAAATGGCCAGCTCTTGTCCGGCAGGAATACCTGGCCCGGTATCCCAGACTTCAAGACGAAGCGTCTGATCTTCCACTGTCGCATCGACCCCAATCTGGGCGCTGGATCCCGCATACTTACCGGCATTTTCCAGCAAGTTGATCAGCACCCGTTCAAACAGCGGACCATCAACGTGAATTAAGGTAAGCGGTTCGGGCATGTTCAACGCAATATGGCGCCCGCCAAGGCCTGGCTCCAGCATTTTCAGCGCGCTACCAACCACCTCTTCGAGCGTGAGCCACTCTTTTTTGAGGTTAAATCCGCCTGACTGAATACGCGCCATATCAAGCAGGTTATTCACCAGACGCGTGGTATTCAGTACATGCTGACGGATCTCACTGGCCTGAAGGGCATGTTTTGACCCTTCTGCCGCCAAATCCAGGGTCAGGATTTCTGACTGACCAAACAGGACGGTGAGCGGGGTCCGCAGATCGTGAGAGAGCGCCGCAAGCAATGAGTTACGAATACTCTCACGCTCGCTTGCCAGACGAGCCTGTTCTTCGCTGGCAGTCAGCGCCAGCCGTTCCAGTGCGCTGGCAACCAGCAGCGTAAAGGTTTCCAGCAGTCGTTGCTGCTCAGGGATCATCAGTTGACGCAGATTTGACGGCTCAACGATAACCAACCCCTGGTTTTTATCGGCACTGCGCAGCGGCAAAATTTGATAAGGCACGCCGGGCAGGGTGTCTGTCCCCGCGCCTGCAGGTAACCCCTTGTCAAAGCTCCAACGCGCGATGGCTTCATCCCAGGGGGTCATGCCTGAGGCCGACGTCAGTGGGCGCAACTTGCCGTGTTCGTCCGGGAGTAAAATCAGGTTGCTGGCATGAAACGTCGAGCGAATAAACTGCTCGCTGGTCTGCACGATATCCAGCGGTGTGCGGCCCACCGCCAGCGATTTCGACATCTCATAGAGATGACGCGTGCGTTGTTCGCGATAACGGGCAATACGCGCCTGATAGCGTACACCCGCTGTCAAATTACCGATCACCAGCCCGACAGTAAGCATCACGGCAAAGGTCAGGATGTATTGCACATCCGACACAGCAAGCGTTCCCTTGGGGGCAATAAAGAACAGATCAAAGCTGATGACATTAATCACTGTCGCCAGTACTGACGGCCAGCGTCCGTAAAAGAGCGCCACCACCACCACGCCGAGAAGATAAATCATCACCAGGTTAGCGGCGTCGAAGGCAATCAGCCACTGGCTGGCAATCACGGTAATCAGGGCGCAAAGCATCACGGCGACAAAGCAACCGCGAAGCTGAATTCGCCATTTATCAGCAAAGGTTCGGCTGTCAGGCGCGCGGTTGGGTAACGGCGTGGGTTTGTCATCCAGCGCCACGACCACCAGATCAAGATCGGGTGCACGGCGGGCCAGTTTGTCGGCAAAAGATTCGCGGCTAAACCAGCGACGATGCTGGCGACGACCAATCACGATTTTCCCCAGGTTGTGCTCACGTGCGTAGCGCAGAATAGCTTTATCTTCCTGAGGATCGGACAGGGTCGCCGTTTCCGCGCCCAGCTCCTGGGCCAGGCGCAGCGAACTCAGAATTGCCCGGCGCTGGTTTTCAGGTAGCGCGTGAAGCTGCGGCGTTTCGACATACACGGCATGCCAGATACTGCCAAATTTGGCCGCAAGGCGAGCGGCGGTGCGGACAAGTTTTTCATTGCCGCTGCCGTGACCTATACACAGGAGGATGGCATCCCGCGTATGCCAGACGCGTTCCTGGCCTTGCAGATCACGCCAGGCACGCATCTGATCGTCAACACGGTCAGCGGTTCGGCGTAAAGCCAGTTCGCGCAGGGCAATCAGGTTGCCTTTGCGGAAGAAATGTTCGATGGCGCGCTCGGCCTGGCCGGCGATATAGACTTTGCCTTCGTGCAGGCGCTGGCGCAAATCATCAGGCGGAAGGTCGACCAGCACCACTTCGTCCGCGGAATCGAAGAAAGGATCAGGCACGGTCTCACGTACCTGAATACCGGTCACGCCACTGACCACGTCGTTCAGGCTTTCGAGGTGCTGAACATTTACCGTGGTGAAAACATCAATACCGGCTTCAAGTAACTCTTCAACATCCTGCCAGCGTTTCGGATGGCGTGAGCCTGGCGCATTGCTGTGCGCCAGTTCATCCATCAGGATAAGCGCGGGACGACGGGCGAGGGCGGCATCGAGATCGAATTCGGTGACTAACCGACCACGGTGGCTAATGCGTCGGGGCGGCTGGGTAGCCAGCCCCTTCAGCAGTGACGCTGTCTCCTTGCGTCCGTGGGTTTCCACCACGCCGATCAGAATATCGAGCCCCTGTGCCCGAAGCCGCTGGGCTTCTGTCAGCATGGCAAAGGTTTTCCCGACGCCTGCACAGGCGCCGAAGAAGATTTTCAATTTGCCACGATGGGCTTCAGCCGTCTGTTCTAGCAGCCTGTCCGGATCCGGGCGCATGGGCTCGTCGGTCATTTAGTTTTTCCTTAGCGCGTCCAGCGCCAGATTCAGCTCAACAATATTTACCACAGGCATGCCGATGAAACTGACCAGTGGTTTCTGCGTGTGCTCAGCAACCAGCTGGCTGACCTGCTCGACGGTCAACTGACGGGCAGCGGCGACGCGCGGGATCTGCCATGCCACTGCTGCTGGCGTCAGGCTATAGTCCAGCCCGCTGGCAGAGGCCGTCACCAGTTCCACGGGAACCTCACGGCTGGCCTGCGGATTGGCGGTGCGCAGGGCTGCCACTCGTTCAGCGACGGCTTTGTCCAGCTCTGGGTTGCTGCCTGCCAGGTTGCTGCCGCCGGAAGCCATCGGATTATACGGGCTTTCAGCAGTGGCGGAAGGGCGTCCCTGGAAGTAACGGGCATCCGTAAAGTTCTGTCCAATCAGGCGCGAACCGCGATTTTCACCGTTTTGCATAATCAGCGAGCCATTGGCCTGATCCTTAAACCACCACTGGCCCAGCGCGGTGGTCACCAGCGGATACAGCCCGCCAGTAATAAGAGACAGCAGAATAAACAGAAGTATAGCGGGGCGTAACATCGTCATTTGATTCACCTTTTAAACCAGGCCGAACAGCGTCAACAGCAGGTCGATAACCTTGATGCCGATGAAGGGCACCACCAGTCCGCCCAGGCCGTAAATCCACAGGTTGCGGCGCAGCATGGCGGCCGCAGTGAGCGGTTTATAGCTCACGCCTTTCAGCGCCAGCGGGATCAGGAAGACAATAATCAAGGCGTTAAAGATCACTGCGCTCAGAATGGCCGAGGCCGGAGAGTGCAGGTGCATCACATTCAGTGCATTCAGTTGTGGATAGGTCGCAGCAAATGCGGCCGGAATAATGGCGAAATATTTTGCCACGTCATTGGCGATACTGAACGTGGTCAACGAACCGCGCGTCATCAGCATCTGTTTGCCGATGTGCACCACTTCAATTAGCTTGGTCGGGTTAGAGTCGAGATCGACCATGTTGCCCGCTTCTTTTGCCGCCTGGGTACCGGAGTTCATCGCCACTGCCACGTCGGCCTGCGCCAGGGCAGGGGCATCGTTGGTGCCGTCCCCGGTCATTGCCACCAGACGACCTTCCGCCTGGTACTGGCGGATTAATGCCAGTTTGGCTTCCGGTGTTGCTTCGGAAAGAAAATCATCGACTCCCGCTTCGGCGGCAATCGCCGCGGCAGTAAGACGGTTGTCCCCGGTGATCATCACCGTTTTGATCCCCATTTTACGCAACTGGGCAAAACGTTCTTTGATGCCGCCTTTGACGATATCCTTCAGGGCAATCACCCCCAGAACATGCGCTCCCTCTGCCACCACCAGCGGTGTGGCACCCTGACGCGCAACACTCTCAACCAGGTTGTCTACTTCCGGTGGGAAATGACCGTTGTTGGCTTCAATATGGCGACGAATGGCATCAACGGAGCCTTTACGGATCATGCGATCCTGAATGTTAATCCCACTCATGCGGGTTTGCGCGGTGAAGGGCACGAAAGTGGCATGCAGACTCTGAACGTCGCGCTGGCGCAGGTTAAAGCGCTGCTTGGCGAGAATCACGATACTGCGGCCTTCCGGTGTTTCATCGGCAAGAGAAGAGAGTTGCGCGGCATCTGCCAGCGTTTTTTCATCCACGCCTGGGGCAGGTAAAAACTCAGATGCCTGGCGGTTGCCGAGGGTAATGGTCCCGGTTTTATCCAGCAGCAACACATCCACGTCACCAGCGGCTTCAACGGCACGTCCACTGGTAGCGATGACGTTGGCACCAAGCATACGGCTCATACCTGCCACACCGATAGCCGACAACAGGCCGCCAATCGTGGTTGGGATCAAGCAGACCAGCAGCGCCACCAGAACGGTAATGGTCACCGCAGTGCCACCGTAGGCGGAGAACGGCCACAGCGTCGCGGTTGCCAGCAGGAAGACGATCGTCAAGGCCACGAGCAGAATGGTCAGTGCGATTTCGTTAGGTGTTTTACGACGCTGCGCGCCTTCTACCATGGCGATCATCCGGTCGAGGAACGTTTCCCCTGGGTTAACGCTACACTGGATCACCAGCCAGTCAGAGAGAATGCGCGTCCCGCCCGTCACGGAGGCGAAATCACCGCCGGACTCACGGATAACCGGCGCGGATTCACCGGTGATGGCGCTTTCATCCACAGATGCGCCGCCTTCAATCACTTCACCGTCACAAGGGATAATGTCGCCGGCTTCCACCAGTACCACATCACCCTTACGCAGTTCATCCGCCGGAACGTGATCCATCTGTGCACCGTATTTCGGTTCACGCAACTTGCGCGCGAAGGCGGTCTTTTTTACCCCTTTCAGGCTGTTGGCCTGCGCTTTACTCCGGCCTTCCGCCAATGCTTCTGCAAAGTTGGCAAATAGCACGGTAAACCACAGCCACAGGCTGATGGCGCCGGTAAACATCGTATTTCCCGGCATGTGGCCAGTTCCCATGGCAATCGCCAGGGCGGTGGTCAGAACACTGCCCGCCCAGACAATAAACATCACCGGGTTGTGCCACTGGACGCGCGGACTCAACTTTTTCACCGCATCCATAAGCGCCTGGCGAACTAATGACGGTTCGAGCAGGGCCAGTTGTTTACGACTCATGACAATTTCTCCGCAAAATCAGCGTAAAGAGAGGAATTCCGCGACCGGGCCTAACGCGAGGGCGGGGATAAAGGTCAGGGCGCCGACCAGCAACACGGTGCCTGTCAACAGGCCGATAAACAGCGCGCCGTGGGTCGGCAATGTGCCAGTGGTGGTCGGTTGAATTTTTTTACTCACCAGCGATCCGGCAATGGCCATGACCGGCACAATGACGCCAAAGCGACCAAAGAACATGCAGAACGCCAGCAGGCAGTTCCAGAATGGCGAGTTGGCGCTCAAGCCGGCAAAGGCGCTACCGTTGTTGTTAGCGGCAGAGGAGACGGCATACAGCACTTCGCTAAAACCGTGAATACCTGGATTAAAGATGCCGCTGCGTCCGGCTTCGGTCATCAGCGCCAGCGCCGCGCTGAGCAGCACGAGAGCAGGGGTGACCAGAATCGCCAGTGCAGTTAATTTCATCTCGCGAACGTCGATTTTTTTACCGAGATATTCCGGGGTTCGTCCAATCATCAGACCGGCAATAAACACCGCCAGCAGCACAAACAGCAGCATGCCGTAAAGACCAGAACCTACCCCGCCAAATACCACTTCGCCTATCTGCATCAGCCACATTGGGATCATGCCACCCAGTGCCGTAAAGGAATCATGCATAGCATTTACCGCCCCGCAGGATGCCGCTGTGGTGACGACGGCATACAGGCTACTGGCGAGAATGCCAAAGCGGCTCTCCTTACCTTCCATGTTGATCGCGCTATCAGCACCCAGTGAGAGGAAATGCGGATTACCCTGCCATTCTGCCCACATGACCAGCGCAACACAGACCACGAAGATCAGCGACATGGTCCACAGCAGCGTACGTCCCTGACGTCGATCATTGACCACATCACCAAAGGCAAAGCAGAGTGCGGCAGGGATCAGGAAAATCGCCAGTATCTGCACAAAATTGGTCAAGGCGGTTGGGTTTTCAAACGGATGAGACGAGTTAGCATTAAAGAAGCCGCCACCGTTCGTTCCGAGCATCTTAATGGCTTCCTGCGATGCTACCGGCCCCATCGGCAGGAGCTGTTTTGCACCTTCCAGTGAGGTATAAGGCGCGTAAGGCAGCACGTTTTGCAGGGTGCCTTGCTGAATAAAGAACAGCGCGATCAGCAGAGCAATCGGCAGCAGGATCCACAGCGTGATGCGCGTCAGGTCCACCCAGGCGTTACCCAACGTACTGATTTTTTGACGTGCAAAAGCACGCGTCAGCGCGAAGATAACGGCGATACCTGTGGCCGCCGAGAGGAAGTTCTGCACGGTTAAACCGACCATCTGGCTGAAATAGCTGAGCGTGGTTTCACCGGCATAGGATTGCCAGTTGGTATTGGTGACAAAGCTGACTGCCGTGTTCAACGCAAGATGCCAGGACAGGCCTGGTAATTGTTGCGGATTGAACGGCAGGATACCCTGCAACATCAGCATGGCAAAAAGGGCAATAAGCCCAACGATATTCAGCAGCAGAATGGCTGTCAGATATTGACGCCAGTTCATTTCCTGATCACGAACTCCCAGTACACGCCAGATCCCTTTTTCAACGCTTCCCGTGCCCGGCAAAGGTACGTTGTTGATCAGCCGTGCCAGTCCTGTTCCCAGTGGCCTTGCCAGAACGAACAATACCACTAAGAAGCTGGCAATAAGCAAAAACGCCTGAGCAGCCATCAGAATGCCTCCGCATTAATCAGGGCATAAACCAGATAACCCAATAACAGGAACACCAGCACGATGCCGGCAATAAGACCTGCACTCACAATCCACCTCCGGGTGACTTTTGTTGTTGTGTTAACGGTAGGATTTCTGGCGCAAAGATTTCGCAAAAATGGGGAGGGCGGGTGTAAAAAAAGTATAAAAATGACAAAGCCCACAATTTAACCATTGATAAGTAAACTGTTAACTTTTTTGTAACTTAATTACGGCGCGAGTGTAAATTTTCACTAAACGGATAAAAATAAGTGGTCGGATGAGTAGTAAAATTACAAACAAAGCGATATTATTTTATCCAAGTCACAGATTTTGAATTTTCCGGATGACGTTTCCGGCCAACTATAGGGGAGAAAAATATGGATCTTTATAAAGAGTTTCCGGCTCATATCGTTTTCATGCGTCGCACTTTCGCCGTAGTGGCTGGTGTGCTGGCTCTGCCGGTGATGCTGTTCTGGAAAGATCGCGCACGTTTTTACAGCTATCTGCACCGCGTCTGGGCGAAAACCAGCGAGAAGCCGGTGTGGATGGACCAGGCAGAGAAAGCGACCTGCGATTTCTACTGATACAAAGATTACACACAGCAATAAAAAAACCGCCAACAGCAATGTGGCGGTTTTTTTGTCCCTCGGGATTCGCGGTCCGTTGGGTGGTTTTCAAGCTCTCACACAGAGGTTTCCAAGCATACTTCTGCAAGTCTAATATTCAAATGCTTAGATCATAAATATATTCTTAAAAACCATTTTAATGGATTACGCTTCGTTCGTGTGGAGATTACTATGCAGCGTCCCTTTCCGCCATCTCGCAAATGGGCACCGGTCACGGGAGAGGTATTTCCACAACCGTGAGTCAGGCTCCACACAGAGCTTGTGTCCACCGACTTATCACCGGTGGTGAACGGTGGAGCGGTTAGCTGCAGGGACCGCATAATGAAACGCTATATATGCATCGCGTTCATTGTCGCCAGCGTACTCGTTGTAAAAAGTGATGAACCGGATGTGTTTGTTACTTTAACCACGATAGCGCAGGACAAGTAGCGTTAAGGCCGCCCCGTGAAGTGAACCCCATATATTGGACACTTTCTTAACTGGCGGCTGACATGGCCTGAGTTCGGTATTGTACCGGACTC
>NZ_JAWUEI010000024.1:0-77663 GCF_036663495.1 Enterobacter sp. 342 | reverse complement strand
TCGGCCCAGATCCGCGAAATTTTAATCAGCGAGTCAGCTTGGGAAGAAATGACCTGCTTATTCGCACCTTCCCTAAGAATTATCTTAATAAATCTGGTACTTAATTATTATTTTACGTAAAAAGTCTTTGTGGTTTAATGGTTATGTAAGGATTTTTTGATACCCTTATACCCGATGGACCTAAGGTCACTGACAACGATGTTCATGTAGAATCTTCGTTTCTGTAATCCCTTTTGTCCTTGTCCCAAATGATTGATTATTATAATAAAGGCTGATCGAATGCTATCTCGCAACTCACTAATACATGGTTTACGCCGAGACCAGTTAATCGGAGTTCTGACTATTTCAGAGTTTCCGGTAGTTATGGTAGAAAGCCACTTCATTCAGTCTGAGGTTATGGGAATAAAACCCGTAATTTTTAATATTGATGAGCTTCTTGTTTCTATATCCCCAATTTCCTCTCTTAAGTTCGATTGGGAGTGGGCCCCAGTTGATACAATACTCATTGAAGTTATCATTCCACCTGTAGAGTCAGACCTTGTAAGTGCAGAAAATGACTTCCTCCGTGATTCTGGTATTGGCCATATCCAGTGCGAGCCTGGCGGAGCATCAATACGACGTACAGTTACCTTCGTTGGTGGAATAACCGCTGATAACTTACTGTATCAGTTGAGGCTTATGTGCGTAAGCGCGTTAAAACTTTTAGGAGAGGAACTGGGGGATGAAGTCTAAGATTAGATATGTTTTATCTGGTTTTGTTGTGTTATGTGCATTTGCTGGAGTTTATAAAATCCTAAACAATGTTCCGGTTAAACCTGACCTTTTGGACTTCACTGGAAACACATTTAAAAAGACATCACTCTTCCTGCCATGTGATAAAAGCTCGCCTTCTTTAAACATTAAAATTGCTGATAACGAGAAAATCGTGATCAACGGCATCGCTTCAAAAGTAACTTTTGTTGAAAAGGCTGACCCCGTCAAAAGCCCTGGTTTTTGTGATGATCTTGATCTAAACAATTCTCGCCTTGTACATACGGCATCTTACAGCCTGGTGATTTCTGAAACCAAAACAGGATTTACACTATCAAATTTCAAGCATCTTGCCGATGATGAATCATTAGGCGGTATGTGGTTTTATCAAAAGTGACTTTTTATATGGCAACTTCAGACTTCGCTCTTAAAAACCATAATGTTAAAGCATTTGGTCAGGATGCAGCCCTTGTCATTGAGATGAACAATGAAGATGTTAGCTCATCAAAACCTTCACCTTTTTCAAATGAGATTGATAATTATTATCTTACATTGCACGTCGCTCCAAGGAACGCAAAAAAAGATTATGACTGGGGCTCAAACCGTTCTGTACTTCTAAAATTGTCGACGAATGAAGTTATGCAGATGGCATCTGTATTTCTTAGAATCATGCATACTTTAAAGATTGATAAGAGGAAAACCTCACATCATGGCCACGTCGTATACAAAAATATAAGCGTTACCCCAAACGAGAGGGGCGGTTTGTTGTTATCCGCAGGGATAGTTCCAGTCGATAAAGATGGCTTAAAACCCTTCATGCACATGGTCCCCGTCTCACAAATGGATTGCGTTAAAATTGGCCTCTACATACTTGGATATCTTGCTCAAAAAACGCCCTGGGTAAGCTCCGAGTCTATAATTACCGCGCTTCGCTTATCTGAAGCCAAGAATTCAAAATAGCGCATTAACATACGGAATATACGGAAAAATACAGGTTTTTTTAAATGTTATACGAACGGATATTTCTGTTTTTCATCGTAAAGTGAGTTTAATTTTGCTCAGAAAAACAGGTATTCGTCATGAGAAAATCAGGTTTAGGTTTAGCCCTGTTGTTTTCTTTAATTGCTCCGATTAAAGCGGTCTATGCTGAAGCGATTATGATTTCAGGAAAGCTACAGGCTGATTTGCCAGCCGTATCCTTTGACCCGGGGCCGGGCGACTTTGTTGCATACGTTAATTCTAACACTATCACTGCCTCAGGTGCAGGCACAGCCTGTAATGTAACGGTTGATGATCGAGCGACTTCCTCTGTTGATAACCTCGTTTGTTTTTTTGAGTGGTTACCCAATACCTTGGGATTAACTTCTAACGGCTTCACTCTTTCAGGCGTTCCCAACACCACCGGTGATTTAAAACTACCTTACAAGATTTCTTACTTCTCTGGTTCTGAACGGAAAAAAGTTGAAATAGTAAAAGGTGAATATTCAATCAAAAGTGTGGCACCGGTAAAACCAACTATCACCGGTCTTAAATCATCCCTGAACGGATTAGTCTATGACGGCTTTTCTTTCAAATCGTATTTAAAGGATGAAGCGATCAAAGATATCGCTGTTTCTGTTGAACCCCGCAATTATATTCAATACATCTCAATAGGTTCAGGCTCCGCCTGTGAAGTACCTATTGGCGGAACTTCCTGTACCATTGAAGTTGGAAGCATTAAGGCCAGTGATACAGATGAACTTTTGGGTTCACGTGATATCACAATTACAGCAAACTCTAAGAATAATTATTTCGCACCTCCTGAATCCAAAAAGCTTGTTGTTAACTGGGATTATCGGCCTCCTGTAGTAGACCATACACTTTGGAATTTTACCGATGAGGCTAAAACAATCAAAGTAGGTGGCCAGGACATCTATACCGGAGCCAAAACCGTTGCTGTGGCCGTTAAGGTACCCCAGCAAGAAACAGAAGGTGAATGGTGGCTCCCAACAGCTATGTCGCTCACTATGACTCCGGATGGCGTGTTTAAGCCGACGACTAAAGTGACTTTAGATGATGGCACTGAGATTGATTTCAAACAGTCCTGGGCAACCCCTTTACGTAGAACTTTACAGCCGGTAAGTGGACCTCAAAAAGTCGGTGATGAGTACCTCTATATCTTTGACTTAACGGATCTTATAAACGGGTCCTACGCAGCGACTTTTACAGTAGAAAATACGAGCAAAAACTCTTCTACGTACACTGAGCCTGAAAGCAAACTGATGCTGTCTGATAACCCAACGCTTATGGTTCTCAAAGATGGGCAGGTATTAACTAAACGAGCACCCGTATACTTCCTGAACGAGATTATCGTTGCAGCTTTCCAGGGGCAGGCTGGGGTTGCTGACATAAAATCAGTAACAATAGACAACAAAGTAGTTTCGTTAACACCTACAAATTATAAAGGTATTTACTACCTGCCGGTTGGAGACGATTTAGCAGTTAATTCGGATCACGAGATTACTGTGGTGGCTGAAAACCTTTATGGAAAAAACGTAAATTTCAGTACCGTGTTCACTTATCAACCTACTGGATTCACTCTTAAGAATCTGGAAAAAAACGTAACTCTTTACTCGCGCGTACGTCAGTATACGGACCTGCTTAGTCAAACAGCTGGTGATAAATGCACTCTGTTTACCACAGAGGAAAATGCGAATGCTTACCTCGCCTGGTATGGGGAAAAATCAGATGTTACAGCATGCTACCCTCAGTGGAACAATGTCCCTGATGGGTTGGAGTTCTATTTTAAAGGACGTACCCCGGGTCTAACTGGATTCTTTAATAAAACAGGTGAGAATCTGCTCGACTATCAAGTCTATATGATTAACGGGAAGGGCTCTAAAGCGGTTTCCGCAAGGAATCGCCGTACTCTGACCACACAATTACCATACAACCCGATCATCTCTTACAAAAAGAATAAAGTCATAGCAGGCATCAATCCGAACACTGCTCTGGCTTATACGACCGGGGGGGAGGCCGCTCGAATATTAGCGAAGGTGGTACCAGCTGACGTTACGATGATCGTCTCTCAAAACGGCTCTGAGGCTGTCAAAACGTCATTTAAAAATCGTTCCTCAAACAACGATGCAACGACCTTTGTACAAAGGGTCAAGGTTGCTGCTGCACCATTGTGGACAAAGAACGTCTTTGACATAGCTGTAGAATACTCAAAGGATCCAGAATTAAGAACTACAGACACCCTCAACGTATATACGGTGCCTGATTTCAATATTCGAGCATCGATGGAAGTGGATGACAAAAAAACAGCCACATCTCTTGAAGTGCCCTTAAAGGTAACAGTGGGGCGTTATAACAACTCCACACGTAAAAGTGCATTTGACCGTAAAACAATGGGAGAATGGGACGTCACGATATACTCTCAAAAAAGTGTATACGGCAAAGATCCAGAAACAGGCCGTTATAAAACTACATACGAAAGAACTGCGCTGACTGAAGCATTGCCGGTCAATGATGCGGGCATTGTCGAAACCAAGATTAAAATTGAAAATATGGATCTGGGTAATATGCGTCTGGTTGGTGTGGCTAAGGTCAGATCGCCATTCTCTGATTTTGAAATGAAACGTGAGACCAGTGCTGTAGGCATTCGAATCTATAAAGGTGAGGAACTGGAGGGTAACCTGTCGAAAAGCCTTATTATCGGAAGGATCCCACTTAGTACTCTGGTAAGCTTCAAATCTGCCAGTACGGCTAACTCTGATGCACTCGCCCCCACCGAATGGCAGCAGTCCTCTGATAATGGTCAAACCTGGACCATGCTTTCCGACATGACCGGAAAGAGAAGTGTAAGTATCAAAAAGACAGAAGTAGGAAAGTGGCTTTATAGGGCAAAAATGACTAATAAATTCACATCCAAGATTTCCTACACAGATGCCTTAACGGTAGTTACCTACAAGCAGCCTAAGCTCAGTATAGATGTTACAGACATTCTTCAGGGCTCAGATATACCTGTAACCCTGCTTGATAACGATGAACCTATACCAGCAGGCACCGCTGAGGTTCTCTGGTCAGAGGATAAAGTCAACTGGGTGCAGGGAGATACAACTTACACTGTGGCTTCAGCTGATACCCTACCGTCTACGATTTATGCCCGGATGCGTTACCTTGATTCCGATGAACTGGCAGAGGAGTCTTCATGGAAGGAAACGTCTGCTCGGTTGGCAGCCGCAAAACCCAAGCGCCTTTCTGTCTCGGTAACGGGGGTTTCAAAGGTAGAGGTTGGTCAAAAAGTTACTTTGGAAGGTAAGTTCACGAACCCTAACAGTAAGTACCAGAATGGTAATAACGTAGTTGAAGAATGGAAAACACCGGATGGCCAGACATTTAAGGGCTCTTCACTGTCTGTTACCCTTACTGAGCAAATGTTGGATAAACAGGGATATGCTGCTTTTGAATACAGTGCATGGTTAGCGGACAATAAGGAGAATACGGTTTCTACCCGTAGAGTTTCTGTCAAATCGTGGGTTTATAAATTTCCCGAGATGAAAATAAGCTCCAAACTTAAATACGACATGGCACCGACCACCCTACGCGTTGCGTTGAGCGGTATTAAGGATGGAGACTATCCTGGTGTTACTTATTCCCGTGAATGGATCTACGACAAAGAGAATCTGGTAATCACTAAAGATGAAGGTGACACCAAAGAATTTACAATTGAAAATCCTGGCAAATATACATTGATGGTTGTTTTCAAAGATAACCGAAACAATGAACAGCGTATCGAAAATACCTTTGTTGTCGATGAACAAACGCCAATGAACGTTGAGATGACACCCAAGTTCTCTAACAAATATATGAGAGCTCCACTCGATGTAACCTTAAGGTCAAACATCAAGCTATCTCATTCGGCGGACTCGATAGATACGGTCACATACAAGGTGAACGGTGAAGTAATACCCAGCGGCAAAAATTATTGGGCTCAACTGATCTCGGGTTTAAAAGAAAAGAAATACGAGATTACAATTGATGTTGTTAGTAAACTTGGACAGAGAGGTTCAGCATCTGTTGAGTTTGATGTCGTTAAAAACGCAGTGCCTAATTGTACATTGAGCTACACGGAAACCAACCTAAGCTGGAGCTTTACCAATAAATGTGATGATACTGATGGAAAAATGGTTAGATATGAATGGTTCATCAACGGCGAATTAAGGAACGTTTTCGGTAGTACGGCTACACTTTCTAAAAACCTTAACCGTGGTAAGCAGGACATAAAAGTAATTGCTTATGATGATAGTGGAGACTTTGCAACACAGCACGTGACAGTTTTCGGACCGGCTGAAGAGGCAAGTAAGTCTGAAAACACTGTATCAATACCAAGCAGTGAGTAGTTAATTTTTAAATATAAAGCCGGGACATTATGTCCCGGCTTTTTTATACCCAATAATTGGACCTTTGAAAAATTAATGTCGGAAAGTAACTTTGCTCCAAAGGCATCTTTCATGGCCGCTAACAAAGCTGCGTATACATGCTGAGGAATTAACATTCTTATAGGTGAATATTAGGTTGGTTTGCAGACTTCCGAGCGTTGAAAAACATGGATAATAATTACTTGGATAGAGGTGCATCTGCCTAGTAAAAATATTCTTCAGTGCCAGTGAGAAAAATATGAGCGACTACATACCTAAAAAGAGAGGGCTGCTTATACTGGATTGGTATGTCCCCCTTAATATTTTATTGCTGATTCTCGTTATGTGTGTCTTTTTCACCCGTTATACATTTGGATACGGTTTATTGAATGGGTGCCTGCCTGCTGATTTTTATATGATTGATCATTCGGATAAAAGTATTAAAACTGGTGAACTCATAGCATTTAACATGCCGAAATCGGTACGTTTTATCCCAGAAAATGAACGAGTCATAAAAATTGTTGCCGGTGTGGGCGGTGACAAACTTAAAGTAACAATGGATGGGGTTTATAACGGGGACAAATTTTTTGAAGCTAATGCACGTCGTATTTCGAAGAAATACAATATTCCGTCCATTTTGATTGAAAAAGAATTGATAATTCCTGAAGGCGAAGTTTTCCTAATTGGGCAAACCGATCACTCATGGGATTCCCGTTTTTGGGGAACAGTAAAGCTGAATTCAGTAATTGGGAAAACATATGCGATCTTTTAATGTAAATAAAAAATATTTACCAATACTTCCTGGACTTGCGTTATGTGCAGTTTTAAGTAATACAAATGCAAGCACTGAGTATCAACATGATGCTGACCTAATCGCTCAGCAAGCAAAAGGGCTTGGGGCACAGGCTAAAGGTGCACAGCAGCCAGATGGGGCTCTTAGCCTTGATGCTACGCTAAAATCACCAGATGTGCAGAAGTACATAGCGCAAGCTGAAGCACTCCAAAAAAACCAGGACCTGAGCAAGCAAATAAACCGTGGTTACGTCCCCGGTATGAATGCGGATAGTGTTCAAGCAGTTATAGACCATACCCAGGCTATCAGGGCCCAAAGTAATAACTCTGAAGCTGTCAACGATATAATTAGAAGACGTGATGAAATTCAAGAAAACGCCAGCCTTAATGAAGCGGCTCTGAAAGCTGTGGAAAATAAGCCGGAAGTCATGCGAGGACAATCTAAAAATATCGAAAAATTGTTTGGTTCCTCGGGCATCACAGCTGCTGACTTCGAAAGAAAAATGGATAGCACACGTGAAGAAGCACTATCAACTGAAAATGGAATAACGATCTTTGCTTCATTTAGCTTGCCGGATTATGTACTGGAAGACCTTCTACGTACGGCCTCAGAGCATAAAGCTCGTGTAGTTTTCAATGGTCTAAAGAAAGGAACTACTCGGCTACCAGAGACACAGGCAGCAATAAACCAAATGATTGTCAAAGGAAAATTTGAATCTCCTTTGATTACAATTGATCCTGATAGCTTCAGTCAGTATCAAGTAACTCAAGTACCGACAATTATTTCTAGGGAGCAAGCTCGTTTTGCAAAAATGGTAGGCTCCTTCAACGTTGAGTTTTTTCAGCGAGAACTTGCTAAAAAACCCGATCAGGATATTTTCCCGGTTGCTGGTACCACTTATCCCGTTGAAGAAAAGAGCATCATTAAAGAACTGGAAGAACGTGCACAAAAATATGACTGGGAAGGTGCAAAAAAAAGGGCCGTTTCTGACACATGGAAAAATCAATGGATGGTCGACCTCCCTCCTGCCCAGGAACACAAAGAATTTTTAATTGACCCTACAGTGAGGGTCACTCAGGACGTAAAAGATAAGCAGGGCCGTGTAATAGCTTCCGCCGGTGAGTTGATTAATCCACTTTCGAGATTTCCTCAAAACCTGACGATGATAATTTTCGATCCACTCAATCCGGGCCAGCTGGTATGGGCTGAGCAGCAGTATCGACAACGTCTGGGTAGTGGAAAAGTAATGCCAATGTTTACCCGTATCCAAAAAGATAATGGATGGGATCACCTAAATGATTTACGTGAAAAATTTAACGGTAAGGTGTTTAAAGTTAACGAACAGATCATCTCACGCTTTCAGATTAAAAACACACCTGCGCTTATAACTACTGACCAAGATAAATTCCGGATCACCCTGTTTAGCGAGGCAGAAGTCCGTGGTATCGGAGCCCCAAATCTTTCAGAGGAAAAATAAGATGAAACTCGGATTTATTATAGGCGCTCTCTTTGCAACATGGCTGACGCTAAATTATCCGGACCAGATGAGAAGTTATTTTACCAAAGCCGTCGACTATATCGAAAGTGTTGCAACATTTATTACATCCAAGTGAGCATGATGGTGAAAAAATTCAAAAAGTTACTTTTAGAGTTCATTGTAGCAGTTATGCTTTCGCTTTCTATACCGGGTATGGCTATGGCAGCAGATGCTGGAGTCCCTGGGGCTATGTGTCAGTCAGCTGGAGTGTGGCAGGGCTTGATTAAGAATATCTGTTGGAGCTGCATTTTTCCCATGAGGATAATGGGCATAGGGGCAGCTCCAGAAGGCGCTGCTCCTTCACGTCCGGGTTGCTACTGCACAGATCAGAACGGCGTACCGGAAATAGGTTGGCAATTGAGCTTCTTTCAGCCGGTGAAGATTGTAGAAGTTGTAAAGAGCCCCTGGTGCAGCCCCTTTCTTGAAGGCACGATGCTTCAAAAATCGCAGTTTGATATTGGTAAAAGCAACACAAATCAGCCAATGACAGCAACTGAAGCCGGATTTTACGATGTTCATCTTTGGGAGTTCCCAATCATGACAATGCTCAAATTACTGATTATTGGCGAGTGCACTGCTGAACCCTATATAGATGCCAGCCTGACCTATATAAGCGAAGTGGACCCTATGTGGGAAAGTGATCTGCTTACACTCGTCCTGAATCCAGAGGCAGTAGTTTTTGCAAACCCAATTGCCTCAATGGTGTGCGCTGCTGACTGTGTAGCAGTAACAGCAGGAAAGGATAATCTCGCTGCATACTTTTGTGCCGGATGCGATGGCAACCTTTATCCATTAACCGGCCACATTTACGCAAATGATGACGCTGTAAGGACGAGTTCACTGATAACCCAGCGTCTTCTGACTAAACTACATCGCCAGGGAATGCTGATGCGAACGATGGGAGCAGACGCAATGTGTGAGAAAACGTGGGAATACTTTACACCTCGTTCCCAGTATCGGCTTTCAATGCTTTTCCCAACTCCTGAGGCGAAAGGGCCGGATTGCTGTCATCGTCTTGGTGATTCGGTACATGACTGGTCAACCCTTAAAGGTGGGCGCAAAAAAATAGGCAATGATAATTATGTCTATATGTTGTGGCGTTACAATGACTGTTGCGTCAGATATATACCAGGCGCTTGATTTCTAAGGGTAAAAATAATGAAACTTAGAAAAACGATAGCTTCAACTATTATTGCATCAATGATTGCCAATACTATGAGTTGGGCTTTTTATATCTCTCTCATAAATATGGTAATGACTCCTCGTATTTATGCGGCAGACGCTATATTTGACCAGCTCGAAAGTAACTTTAATCTTGCTAATCCTAACGCAAATCGCAATGCGACAACCAGTGCTCAGGACATTGTTGAGAAGTACAAGAATGCGGATTCAGGCGAGAATGTCAGTGGGAAGATCACCGAGAAATACGTGGGTAAAGCCGAATCCGCTAATCTTAATCTCGGAAAGTATGGGGCAGGGAACTCAAATGAAAGTGTCATGAAAAATGCCGCATCCGATGGAAAGTCCATTGGTAGCGCCGTACAACTGCCGAGTATGTCTGGAGGGACAATCAATTCAAACTATACCAAGGAAGGGGCAAAGCTGCTCTCTCGGGATGCTAATGGCAACATTGGTATAAGCAGTAATCCCAATACTACTCCTGGAACCAAAACAAATACCGGAGAGATTTTCAGCTCAGAGCAAAAGCACAGCGATATTAAGTTCAATGCCGCAGATCGTTATGGGGATGAGGATGGCTTTGTAAACGATATAAAGAATCGGAAAAGCCAGTTATTTGATGCTCAAAGTTATGATGGCGTTGCCTACCGCACCCTCGTAAATGCTAACAAGGACAACCCGGCATCATCTATAAAGCCTAACGATCCCATGTTTACTGCGGGGAGAAATGAGATAACAAATGCTGTTGCTGGTACTGGAAACTGGCTTCAGAACTGTAATGTTGAGACCTCTAAAAAAACAGTAACCACACACTATCCTGATTACAAAGAGTTCTACTGTAACTCGCCTAAGCAAGATAACTTCAGCAGCTGCACGATAACCCGTGATTTTTCAGTCCCTGTTTACATTTCAGGCGGAAACGGAGACATGTCGATGTGCGGCGATAATTGTGTGCGTATATGGTTTGGTCGCCGTGATGACAACTACTGGAGTGACGGGGTATATGATAACGAACTGACATTAAAATTCCATCCGGATGCAAAATTGGCCTCAGCAAAGATTGTTAACGCGGAGTGGGATGACCACATGCGGGTAACACTTGATGGCACGCAGATTTTTGCTCACATAGATGGTGCATATCGAGAAAGTGACTATCCGGCTCCTAAGGGATCTTGGGAGTTAAAAAAATCGTGGAAACTCGACAAGGTTTACGATGTGACTGATAAGGTCAGAAAATCGGTGTATGAGGAGCCTGATCGAGAAGTGACAATGGCATCCAGAGTATGGGTTGGTGGGAAGGGTGAAGGGTATTTTGAGGTTGAGCTGACTTTTGAAAATATGAAGCTCGAAGATAAGCACGTCCAGGAACCAGCTGGTTGTTACGATGCTGTACAAGCTCCGAATACATTCTGCCGTTTCGATCGGTTTAAAGATATGGATGTTGGCACAAAACGGCTTCCGGAAAGCGTGCTTTCATTGGCAAAGCCTCTGTATGAAGGTGATAAAGGATTTCTTACCTGGAAGACAAACCTTGAAGGCTACTTTTGTGATCCATTGGCCAAAGACAAAATTTGCTCTTATGACGCTAGTGGAAAAATTATGAAAGACGCTAATGGAAAGGACCTCTGTTACAACTATGAAGAAATAAAGAGTATGCCTGATGCATGTAGTGCTTATAAAAATGATGCAGCATGTGTACTCGATAAACAAACATGTGCAGAGGGTTGGTTCGATGAGGGCACTAACAGTTGCTACATGTATGAACAGAAATACACCTGTGACAGAGGGAAGGATGTAGTTCGGGAGGTTGAATCTTCTACAAATGCCTGTGTTGGCATGATCCCATGTTCAGGTGGAACATGCGAAACTGGGCCAAAGGAAGAGAACAACGATTTTGGAAAAGTTGCGGCTTATTCAAACATGGTTCAGTACATGCAGGGCGAAGCCAAATGCGAAGACCCTAACGATGCCAATTCATGTTCCGTCTTTGAAGGAAAACCTGAATGGTGTGGTCGTTCAGTAGGCTTTGTAAATGGCCTGGCAAAGACGGACTGCTGCGAAGCACCACAGGGAACCGCAGGAGCACTTGAAGGTATCATGCTTGCCGGATCTATGATCAGAAACACAAACTGGACCAGAGTTAATGCTCAGCTAATAAAATGGACCGGCGGTGATACAGGTACATGGGCTTCTATGTCTAATGCGGTCGGAGAGTGGACTGCATCAGCTGGTAAAACAGTAGGGCAAATGTGGAACAACGTCACGAGCTCCTTAACGAGCGTATATGAAAACGTCGCTGGTAATCTAAGCAGGGCAGTTGGGTCTTCCGCAACTTCTGGAGGGGCAGGAGGTGCTGGCCAGTTGGCACAGGAAACAATGTCCAGCTTCGGTATAGGTCAGCTTAAGCAGATGGCAATGAAGAAAGCCTACGAATTGCTACCAGATACAGTTCGTGACTTTGTCTTTAAGAACGTTGCTACTACCGGAGGAGAGGTTGTCTTCTCGGCTGCGGTTCAAAACTTTATGCTTGCATTAAACGTGATCGGTTGGATTTATACAGCCTATCAGGTCACTAAAATGCTTTTAGAAATGTTGGTAGCATGCGACCAGAAAGAGATGGAAGCTTCTATTCATAAGAATCAAAAATCCTGTTTTACATTAGATACGGAACGATGCGTCAAATATCTGAATGTTGGTTTCACAAAGAAATGCGTTAAAAAAGCAACAGACATGTGCTGTTATAATTCCATGTTGTCACGCGTTATTATGCAACAAGCTTATCCGCAATTAGGAATAGACCCTGTCGCCTCTAATTGCGTGGGGCTATCAATAAAGCAAATACAGCAACTGGATTTCGATAAAATTGATCTGACGGAGTGGATTAATGATGCAGTTCAGGTAGGAGAAGTTCCTGATCAATATTCAAAATTCTCCGAAGAATCAATTGTGGAAAACTTACCATTCCAGAATGAGAACTATCAACTTCCATCAGAACGTACCAAGGAAGCAATGGGCGGTGAAGAAAATATGATAAAGGCCAGACAAGAAAATGCTCAGGCTATAAAAGAGGAAAATGTAGATTGTAGCTATTTACCTCGACCGGCCATATGTGAGGTAGGTTCAACTACGCTGGATCCGGTTACGGGCAAGCAGTTGCCGAAATATTGAAGAAGGGGCCGTTAGGCCCCTTTTTTAATTACTTGGCTTTCAATGTTTTTTCTGGGAAGCCTTTTTTACCGTATTCACCGGTAAAGAGGTAATAATCTTTTCCGTTGATGGAGGCTGCAACACCCCCTGGAGTTGTTGTATTTGGGCTATCAGAACGGAAAATGATACCCGAAAAATCAGCGCTTGTTTCGTTTCCTTTAAATGGGATGAACACATAACGAATTACAGCGTAATCACCAGCGGGAAGGTTTAGCTCAGGAATTTCGGTTCCTGTTGCGGGGCGAATCGCCTGAAAGCTGTACATTGAATCTGTAGGGAAAACATCAGCATCAGGCTTAGAGGGCAGATCACAGGTACTCCATTTATTGACGACTGCCATATCAATTTTACATGTGGCCAGAGCTGCTTTCTGTTTTTCAGGGTTGTATCCAAATGAGGCCTGAGTTGCTTTTGTATGCTCAAAAACATACTTAGCTCCCTCACGTACCAAACTTTCATCATTGTAAGGCAATTTTTTTGGATTGGGGACGAACACTAGGTATTGATTGACCTGGATGTATTCGGCGTCAGAAGAACTGTACAAAGAGCTGAGGCTCATGATCCCAAAACCTTTTAGACCGCCTGTTACGTAGCCCATCGAACTATTGATGAGATACTTAGAAAGAAAGTTGTCGGCATCCCCTCCAGGAGTAACCTCTTGCTCCTTAAAATTAACGTCGAAACCAGCAAACGAATAGGCATTCTTGGCGACAGAATCATTTGCATTAGCATGCCAGTACTGGCCGTGACTGTACGCATTCAGAGCGGTGCCTGGCGTAGTGCCGGTGTCACCGGCACAACCCGATAGGGAAAAACCAATGACGACAGAAGAGACCAGAGATACTAAACGTAAAAGTTTCATTTAAAGCCCTTTTTGTAATGTCTTTTGGAGATGGAACCATTATTCCATAGTCACGCGTTTCACAAACAACCTGATTGCATAAAAAAGGAAAAAAAGTGATTTCCAGTAGAACCAGCAGTACACAAGAAAAGCGCTTTTATAAAAATGTATAATTATTAAAACGAAGTAATGAGGTTGAAATGGGTAAGCCAACAGAAGAGCAAAGACCTGTTATCGAGAATGCTAGCGCAAACAATATGGTGATAGCAGCGCCTGGATCAGGCAAATCGTTCACCATGATAGAAGCGGTTATATCGATTCTCAAAAAGTATCCATATGCAAGAATCGGGATGGTGACCTTTACTCGCGCTGCAACAAACGCACTTGCAGCAAAGTTACAAAAGCGATTGAGCAAGAAGGATCTTGACCGGGTGCTGGTGGATACTTTTCACGGACTCGTTAAGAAGCAACTGGACATGATTCGCTGGCCGGGAAAGATGTTGATAGGGCCAGCACAGAGATCTGTCATTCACCGGGCTTTGAAAGAATCCGGTGTAACGATGAAGTTTGCTGAAGCTGAATTCGTTATTGATGCTATCGGCAGAGAAATGGATACGGATGTGATTTCAGTTCGGCATAACAGACAACAGATCCATTTGTTTAATACCTATCAGGCGTTATGCCAGAAAGACCATGTGGCGGACCTCAATGCTCTTTCAAAATTTGTTGTCGGTCAAATGCATTCGGGAAAAATGCGCACGTTAGATTTGACACATTTGATAGTAGACGAAGTTCAGGATACTGACTCTATACAATTCTCATGGATAGCATTGCATACAAGAGCTGGAGTCTATACGAGTATAGTTGGAGACGATGATCAGGCCATCTACTCCTTCAGATCCTCAGGAGGAGTCAAAATATTTCAACAGTTTGAAAAACACTTCAGACCTAACATATTTTACTTAAACACATGCTTTAGGTGTGAACCTGAAATTTTAGAGGTGGCCGGAGCACTGATAGGAAAGAATGTTTACCGTTATGCCAAAGAGTTACGCTCGGCAAAAAAGGGAGGGGGAAAGGTCACTTTTCGTTCATATGTAGATATGGAGGAACAGATACAGGGTATTTTAAGCCTTATAAATCAGGATCCACATGGATGGGCAATTCTAAGCCGCAATAATGCTCACTTGGATGAGCTAGAAAGTTTGATCGAACAGCCAGTAATTCGTTACGGAGGTAAATCATTCTGGGATGAAAAAGAAACAAGCGATGTGTTAAGCCTTATGGCCTTTTTCCGACAATCAAATGATCCTCGCTTAATGAAGAGAGTATTGGCATTGTTTGGAGAACAGGAATCAGTTTTGGATGAAGTGGCATTGAGTATGAGAGGAAGAAAAGTTACTTTTGGCGACCTTGCCATCCCGGAGGACAGTTCTCTCGAAACAAAAACATTACATTCAAACTTCGTGCGCTTTACCCAGGAAAGTTCTGATAAAGTTGAGATAGCAAAACGTTTCGCCAACCTTACGAAATGGATGGAATCGTCGTCAATCAAGATGAGGAGTAATAAAGGTACAGCAACCTTAACAAAAATTGCTTTAGACACTTGTAAACAGTGGGCAGAAAAGACTGGTTGGATGAATATGATAAATCGTGCTGCTGCAATGTCATTAGGCCCTAGGAAGAAGGACGAGGAATACAGCCCAGAGAAAGTAGTCCTATCAACCTTGCATGGTTCAAAGGGTCTTGAGTGGAATAAAGTAATAATAATGAGTTGTAATGCGGATCAGATACCAAGTAAAAGATCAGTTGGGGAGGAGGCAATAGAAGAAGAAAGACGTTTGCTTTATGTTGGATTTACGCGTGCAGAAAAGCAACTTTTTGTAATGTGGTATGGTGATCCTTCTTTCTTTTTAAGAGAATGCAGTGAAGAAAAGATGAAAGAAGCAGCTAATATTCGAATTTCTCCACTTTATACAGAATAATTCGATATGGGCATTTACTTATGCTTAAAGCTATAGTATAAAAACAATGAGCTTAAATATCAGCTCCCAAATTTGAGTAACTTTGCTTAAAGTTACTTTCGCGTTAAGCGTTGATTTAGCCGTGAAAAGCGGCCAGCTTAAACAAGCTGTAAGACACCACCGGCAAAATGTCACCTTTGTCGCTGGTGCACTTCCCATGCCTGCAAAAGGCAATCTGAATTTACCAAACCGTAACTAATTTAGCTCCTCCTGGGGCTATTTTTGTTGCGTACTTCTAATGCCAGATAGTATAAATCAGGCGGTTCATAGCTTACGGGAGATGAATGACAGGCTTTGCCTTCGTGTTGAAACAAAAATTTGTTTCTTCCTTCTTACTATATATAGGTGACCCCAAATGTCTAAAAATAAAGCTCGCAGTAAAGCCCTTCATCAAACCTTTAGTGAAATTATTCCAGAGATGGATAAGGCGCTAAACAAACAGCTCTTAGAAGTTCTGATGAAATATACAGAACGTGATAATGAACTGATTGTTATTTTGAATGAGGACGGCCCAAATATCATTGAACTTAAGTCTCTTAAGCCTGTGTCTTTGTTGGCCGAAAAGCTTTCTGCTTATTCAAGCTATTATCATGTGGATGTTGTGGAGCTCGTGGTCAAGAAAATTGATTTCGAAGGAGCTTATAAGCTTCTTAAAGCTTCCCCAGATGTACCACTTTTTAAAAGCTTAACTGAACTGGATAAATATCTTGTTGAGGAGTTTGAAAAATACGGATTAAATTCATTTCTTGACGTGGATAATCTGGATTACTCACTTGAAAAAGCCAGTGAACTCAAAAATGAGCAGTTAATAAATTGGGTTTCGGACATCATTTGCAAACGTGAAAAATTAACTTTACGTAAGCGTTTTGATGTCGCAGTAAAGGCCCACTACGAAAATGTAGAAAAAATGTATGATACCATTCGTCCGTTAATGAAAAAACTGGGTTTCCCAGAAGATCTCATGACGCACACCTTTAGTGAGTTAAGCGTTTTTGAAACTAAAGGATGGGACCATGCAATAAAATCGAAAATTGAGACTCTCGCTAAGCGTGAAACTCAATATTTAGATGATGCGGCTAAAGCAGAGAATCGACGTCTTGTAACAGAGAAGTTGGAGAACTCTTTAGCGATTGCACCAACTAAACCAACAAGAAATTGGTTACATATTGCCGGAATTGCCTGTTTGGTAGTCTGCACGTTCATGTATGTAACTAATAAATTTATTTAATCCTGTTAAGGGGGAACCCTAACGGGGCTTCTCTTTGAACAAATCGAGGAGCGGAAAATGTCATATCTTGAATATATCAATGAAGTAAAAGTGTCCGGGATAGTTATCAGTGCTGTGGAGAAAAAAATGACTGACCAGAGTATAGGTTTGTTAATAAAGCTCAAAAATAGGATGAAGACAGAAGTTGATGGTGAAATCACTGAGAGAGAATTTTCAGTTCAAATCAAGGTGTCGCCTGAAATGTATTCAACCTGTTTCACTGGTATAAATCAGGGTGATGAGTTGATGGTCTCCGGTTATATTGTTGTCGATACTATTATGATTGAAGGGAGAGAACATCCTCTTGACTACATGAGAGTGGTAGCAACAAGTAAGTTGGCTCACATACCTAAACCTCTAAAAGGTTTTGGACAAAGTAGCTTTAATCAGATCTGACATTAAACCCACCCTAAAGGGGAGAAATCCCTTCATGGGATTTCTCCTTTTGGAGTCCCCATGAAACAAAAATTTAGGGCTACTGCAATAAGTAGTAATCAACTTAGTTTTTTTTCTATATTCGATATAGATGAAGATGAAATAACGCAAATAGTTGATTCACCCAAAGAGCATTTAAATGATGCATACACGTCCGGATTAAACTTTAAATCAGATGAAAGTAACATTTCTGAGATAAATTATGATTCTGAAAGGCGTGAAAATCACCTTTATGAAAAATCCAAATTACTTAAAAATCAGATTTTGCATACAATTAATTTTGCAGCAGAAACAGATTATCTATATTCGGTTGAAGAATATAACCCAGATTTGGGTGGTCTGGTAATAGAATGGACCCCTGAGGATGTGTATGTTGTTTTTCTATCCGCTATGGAAGAGTCTTTGGAAATCATTAAAGAACTAGTGTTGAGGAGAAAGTTATTCTTCAAAGATGACAATGGTAATATCACAGTGAATCCACTTTTAGAAGCTGAAACACGGTGGTATATGTCAAAATCATTTGAATACACTTGTTTATCTCATGGACTTGATGCATGTGAATTTAGAGCGGAATTAAAATCATGGCTCTATTATCATTCGCATCGTTCGATTAGTGAAAACACGAAATTAGCTGAATGCAGGAATGATGATGAAATCATTTTGCATGATTGCAATGACGATATGGGCTGGGACATCTTCTTTGATCAGGATTATTTAATGTCAGAAAAAAAACTGGCTGTTAAATGGACTGACAGGGAAATTATGGATGTTTACATAAAAGCTTTTAAATCCACATTAGAGTTGTTTGACGAGCTTGTTTCATGTGATCTGTTAACTAAACGAAACGCTTTTGGCAAGTTAGAAATAAATCCAATATTCGAAAATCATTTTGAATGGATCATGTCTGAAGCTTTTGAAATAGTGGGAAATCATCTTGGTTATAATGTGCCTCAAATCAGGAAACTGATGGCAACTATTTGCCAAATGAATCTCAAATAAAATGCCACTGGCAAACATCTGCCAGAGGGCGGTGTTTGCATTTTACCGGAGTTAAAAATGTCTAATGCCGCTATGAAGTTAAATGAAACATCTTCTGATGCTTATGAAAAATTAGAAGCTCTTCTTTCCCCGGATGTTATAAAGTTAAAACATTATGTGGATAAAGGTGAGTATCTTTTAGTTCTAGCAAAGGACCTTTTTGGTATTCCAGAAATGGATCCAAAGATGGCTGTGCCTGTTTTCAAAACTAAAACCTCGTATCGAGCTCCGCTGAACAAAGACTACATACCAAATCCCCGAATACTTGAACAAGTGGTTAAACTGCTTATCAGTCCGGATATAGATTTAAGTGTGTGTCTTAAAGGTGAGTCCGGTTCTGGCAAGACTGAAATGGTAATGTACATTAGCCACATGATGAATTGGCCGCTGACAATTAAGCAGATCAACAGCAATATTCGAGTTGATGAGCTTGAAGGTGAGCGCAGTCTTAATGGTGGTAATACAGGTTTTGTACACAGCGATTTGGTAACGGGATTTCGTAATGGTCACCTCATTCTTCTGGATGAAGTGGACAAAATCGATCCTGATACGGCAGCAAAACTTCACATGCCCATTGAACGTAAGCCCTGGTCACTCAGTGCTAATGGTGGTGAGGTTATAACTGCTAATGGCTACACGCGATTTATTGGTACTGCAAACACAAACATGAGTGGAGGCGCTCGCCGGTTCGTTTCTTCTCAACGTCAAGATGCAGCTTTTATAAAGCGGTTCTTGATAGTTGAAATGGAGAAGCCCGACAAAGTTGCTTTAACCAATGTGCTTACTAAACGATATAGCTCTTTGCCTTTTCAGGTCATTGAGAAGTTCGTAAGAGTAGCGATTGCAGTAAATGACTCTGGTACAGAAGACAGTGTGATGGATATTCGTCAATTAGTAGCTTGGGTTGGCACGTCGATGACGTTAAAAACCTTTAGTCTTCTTGACACTTTCAAAATAGCTTTTGCTTCTGCTTTACCTTTACATGTGGTCGATCTTGTTCTTCAAGCTATAGATCTTTCTCTTGGCGAAGACAAGGATAAATCGCTGGAGTATTTCACAGCAAAAAAGTCGAGTTAGATGGGATTTGTTATGAAACCTCTGATATTTGTATCTCAGAGTTATCCCATCTTGAATTTAGTGCGTTTTTAAGTACGGATGGTGCTGCTACCATTGCTATAGCAAAAAACGGAACTAATTTTACTGGACTTATGCAACTGAATAACGACTATTCTTTATTGTTTTATCATGATGGTAAAATAAATATGGAAGGTCTAATTAAAGAAATGGAATTAAAAGGTTATATGTATCAGGGAGCAATGGGCAATGATGATGTTGCCGCTGAGTTTCCCGGTATTCTTTTAATTGCACCAGAGAAGCTTTAATATCAACCCTATCGGGAAATCTTTCCCGTTGGGGAGGGTTTCCCCTTTTTTTTGGAGAAACCCATGACTTTAAATACTTCAATGCTTAACAAAGTATCTGCAAAACAAATCTCTGAGAATTTTGCAAAATCATATCCAGATTTACTGGAAGGTGCAGTTATAACAAAAATTGAAATAAGTGGCTGTCAAGGATCGCGTCGAACCGATAAAATCGATTTGTCTTATGATGGAGATGATATTACGGATCAAAAAAGCGTATCTAAAAGCGAAGTACGTTGGATTGACATAAAAGCCCTTAGCTTCAAAAGTACGATTACCAGCAGAATATCAACCCTTTGCTCACGCTTGTGCATCCGCTATAGCAATATGTGGATTTTACCAGTTTCCAGTATGGAAGAGTTTCTGGAAGGGGCCCAAGAGATTGAACGAGAGTTTCAGGCAGGTATTCAAAACGTTGTAGACAATTATGAGATGCATATTGAGGCTGAAAAAAATAGAAGCCCAAGAATGTCTTCTTTGATTGATCAGTTGAAATTAACTAAAGATGATTTCATAAAATCCTTTAGATTTAATATTGCTCACTTTATTCCTTTTACGCCTATTAGCGTTGAAGGTGATGAAACCCAGGACTACTATCAGGAACAATTGATAACAGATCTGGCAGAAGAAGCAATGAGGGTTTATGAAAAAATTAGTAAAAATAATAATTTGCGCTCAAGTACTATTGACCGACTGAAGCAAATGCAAAATAAGATCATTAGCTTCATGTTTATACATAAAGAGGCGGCAGTACTTGCAGAAGCTATAAAACACATAATGAATAATTTACCTAAAGGTGCCATTTCTGAACCTCGCGACGTTGCGGTGTTACAGCAGTGGTTTTATTTCATGAGTGATGCTTCAATGTTAAAGCGTATTATTTCAGGAGAGCAAAAGGTTACTGACTGGTTGGAATCTATTACCAGATCATTTAATCAAAGCTCACAAACAGAACCGAACGCGCTACAGAACACAGGTATTGAAGCTATTTTAGATTCAACAAATGTGTTTCAGGTTGAACCTGTCGTAGAGAACGATATAAAAAACAGCACGTTTTCAAACACTGATTCTGTAGCTGAACCTGAGAAATCAGTTTCGCAACAGGAAGACAATGCTGAAAATGGTTTTGATATCGAGCTCAAAGGCTGGTAACTGTTTGCTTTATTAAAAACCCCAGATGGGTACTTCACCATCTGGGTGAGTACCCCTTTTTATAAAGAGGTATTCTATGAAATTAGATCTTAAATCATCGCCGCGCCATATTAAGCGTTTACAGAATATAGCAAAAGTCATTAGCGGCTTAGGCGATGTAAGAGTTGTAATAGACGACAATACCAAAGGACCGTATTTTGATCCTGTCAATAAAGTTTGTGTTTTACCAAACGGCGATTATAGCGATGATGACTTTGTCAGTCTGATTGAAGGTTTTACCTGTCATGAAGCTGGTCATGGTCGCTATACCGTCAGTGAGGTTTACAGTGACGCCTTTAATAGTGTTCTCATGTCATCTGAAGGGTTTACACGCTTCGATGACGGAATGAATGCAGAGTTTGAGAGCCTCGCTGAGAAACGTAAAGCTTATAGCAGGGCAAAACGTCTTACCGGGCTTATAAATCTGTTCGATGATGTACAGATGGAAGAGAAGGTTGGTAACGATTATCCGGATGCAAAGCGGCGGCTTGCAGCCACTTACGCACTGATGGTTAAAGCCGGAAGGATGACTCCTGATATATCTTCTCGTCCGGAAAATCCTGTCCTATTTATTGAGTGGTATCTGCTTAACTCATTGCGAGTAAAAGTCCTTCAGCAGGTAGGTCACAAAGAAACCCTCGATCCGTTTTTTGACTATGCCCAAAAGATACTTTCTCCAGTAATTTCTGATGTTGAGGAAATTTTTCATGATGCTCTTGGTTGTGAAAATACTCAGGGCTGTGAATCCCTTGCTCGTAAGACCCTGGCTCTTTTAGAGAGACTGCGGGATGAGGCAAAGGAACAACAGCAGCAGACAGAGCAGGAGGAGCAGGAGGCATATGATGAATCCGAGACCGATACCGATACCGAATCAGAAGATAAATCGCTTACGTCGACTGATAGTCGTGAGGATGATTCTGAGGACGATAGTGAAGGTCAGGCAGATACTTCCGATAACGCTGATCTTGCTCAAGAGGGATGTTCTGAGCCTTCAGAACTTGCTGAAGATAACGAGGGAAATAATGAACCCACCGGTGGCAATCCCACGGGTGATAACATTATTGAAGACGATACTGATGCGATTAACCCTTCCGAGAGTGAATCAGATGAAGCCAGTTCGACTAACGTTGAAGATGAAAGTAACTTTTCATCGGCTCAATGGGAGATACTGGCAGATTTGTTGGATGCCTTTCTTAGCAGTGATGAGGATAGCGAAGATTATCACGATGCTTTGGCTAAAGAGATTGAAGGTATTGCATCAAAAGTATCCGATGACGTGAAAGCCGAATTCGGTGCTTCTGAATGGGATATCCCTGATCTCCTTATCGATTTGAATGTTTACAATGAGGCTTTGTCTCTGAGTCATTCAATCGGTAGCGACTTGTCTGTTTTACAGCAGGTTAAAATGCGTGGCCGAAACAAAACTCATGAGCGTGGAATTACCTTCGATGGAAATCGATTAATTCTGTCACAAATGGGAGTTCGTGATGTCTTCAGAGCTCAAAGCGAATCTAAAAATAGAGGGCATGTTGGCCTCGTATTAGTTCGTGATATTTCAGCGTCAATGGCTAATGATGAAAGATATATTCATGCCATTAAGTCAGATCTTGCTTTATCGATGGCCGCTGAAAGTTTGTCAAAAATGCATGTCTCCAATATAGTTTTTCCCTTCAAGGAAAGTGAATTTGAGATTATCAAAACGTTTGATCAAAGCGTTGAGGAATCTCTATCGAAATTCACTCTTGGATGTAAGGGTTATTATACCCCTACGGGATCTGCTTTAATGGCAGCTGTTGATCTGTTACTTGACAGCCAATTCGATAGGAAAATAATTTTTCTTATAACTGATGGTTATCCGAATAAATCGGAATTTACTATCGTCGAAGTTATGGAAAAGGCTAAATGTAATGGAATAGAAATCGTTGGTGTTGGTATTAAGACTGATGAAATAATTGGTTTTGAAACGGACACTTTCGTAACAGTTGATGATACTTCTTTATTGTCTATTGAAGTCAGTAAGCTAGTTCATCAAATACTTTCTTAATAAACTCTACCCAATCGGGGCAAAAAGGCCCCGGTGGGTCTTTTTGCTCCATGAAGGAATAAGGAGCAAAATATGACTCAGATAAAAACTTACCGTGTAGAACATGAAAAAGTCGGTGCGATGCATAAAGTCCGTATTTTCGGACGTGTTGGTGAAGTTATAAGCAATGATAGCCCTCAGGAAAGAATCTTCCGCGAAGTCACTATAGCGGAGGGTAATAGCCAGCAGGCTGCGTTACTTGTAGATAACTACATACAGCGTCTTGAGAATAATGGCTTCACGACTGAAGCATAAATGTTGAGGGCCCCCGGGCCCTCTTTCTTAAATTCTGCGTTGTGGGTTTCTCCCTGTCTTCTGCACCGCAGAAGGCATTGAGAAACTCACAATGCCAGATAAGAGAGATCATCATGACTTATGCATCCCCGGCTCTTCGTCGTAAACCACAGGAAGTATCTGAACACTTTATTAAACTCGTTCATGCTCGAATTGCTGAAGTGTCTGGCTGGAAGTATATATTCGAAAGAATACCTGCTTTCAAAGACGCTTGTGCAAAAGCCCCGAGCCAGGTTCCTTGCCCGTTTACTGGCGCAGGGAAATCGAAGTTTCGTTTCCGACAAAAAGACCTTTATACCGGATGTGCGATCCATAATGACTTTCCGGTAAATGAGTTTTGCGACGGAATTGATGTTCTGGCGAAATATTATGAATTAAGTAAAACGCAGACTTGCAAAAAGATTCTCTCAGATTTTTTCGGGATGGATCTGCATGCTCCGTTAACTGACGCCGACATTGAAAATGAACGACGCTATAAATCAGCAGTTCGTGCCACAGAAACTCTTGACCGAGAGGAAGTGGCAAAGCGAATGCGAAAACTTGATGTGATGTATCACTATACCGGTGAAATAAAGCCTAATACTCCTGTTGCTTTGTACCTCCGTAATCGTGGGATCTCCCGCTTACTGAGTCACTTACCAAAGGATTTAGGCTTTAATAACCGGATCTACTATTGGGATAAAGATAAGCAGAAATCGATTATCTATCCGGGAATGATTGCAATCTATCGTGACACCCGAGGTCGGCCTCTGACTATCCATAGAACATACGTAGACAAAAACGGTGATAAGGCACCTGTAGAAAATCCAAAGCTGATGATGAAGCCTCCTGCCGATATGACAGGTGGCTCAATTCAGTTGTTTGACCCTCACTATGATTCAGGTAGTTCGACCTGGACACTGGGAGTGGCTGAAGGGATCGAGAATGCGCTTTCTGTTGTAGAAGCGACTTCAACACCATGCTGGGCAGCCAGCTCCGCATGGTGCCTTGAAAACGTTACTGTTCCTGATTTTTTACTGCCTCCGCCGGATGTAAAATATATAAACTTTTATATCTGGGCGGATAAGGATATTGCTAACTCACAAGGCACTCGTGCCGGTATCGAAGCTGCTCAGCGACTTCAAAGCCGCATGGTTGAGTTTTTGGCTAAACGATATCCCGCATCAAAGCTGACAATTGAAGTCTTCGAACCAGCACAAGATATTCCTGATGGGAAAAAGGGTATCGACTGGAACGATGTTCTCCAGTTAACAGGGCAGGATGGATTCCCGATTCACTGGGCTCCTGAATGTCTTAATCAGCTGTAACAACGATAACTCCCCCGCATTTTGCGGGGGGGGTTATCTTATCAATATTATTTTTTAAATTGTATTGATAAGATAACCGCTTTCCTTCGTGATAATTACCTGCCTTTAAGGTCTTTTCACGGCTGAGATGCTTGCTCAGTTAAATAAATGTGCGGTACTACTGGCTATGGTCGGTTGTATGACATGGTTATTCCATAAACTATTAAAACCCATAACGGGAGTATTACCGTTATGGTGATGCTCGTCGTTTTACATCGGAGAGCATTTTAATGAATTTTCAAACTAACGAAGTTTTTAATAAATTTGCTGCTGTTATAAAATCGCGCATCGTCAATGAACCATCGTCATGCTATTTGCTGCATGATAATGAGATAGATATAACGATTTTGAAACATGGCATATTAGAAAATGACAGAAACCTGTTGTACGTAGTTCGTCCTTCAGGAACGTGTTTGTTGCGTTGTGACAAATATTTCTATCCGAAATATTATCTTCGTTGCCGTGGAGATTATAAGTCATTCATATATGTCCATCTTGATCTACATAGTGGTGAAGCTAAAGAAATCACATGGGAGCAAGCAGACGATATGCTGTCTAGTCCAGGAAAACCCCCATTAAAAGGAAATCTTGGACGATTTGAGTATATAAAAGTTGTGGTTGAGGACCTTCGTATTCGAGGTTACGCTGATTATCTTCCTGCGTATAATCTTGATGACCTTCGCCGTTTTGCCTTACAGGACGACCGCCCATCCCTTGTCAGATACATTGACAATGTAATGGCAACGGTCTGATTGGTTGCTAATTGATTTACATATTTTCCCTGATGGCCAACCTGCATCAGGGAGGCCTCAATAACGACTGGAGGCTGTATGAAGTTAGCTACGGACCTGGTAAAAGCTATTTTGATTAGAAATGGTGTTGAACCAGTAAATATAAGCGAATCATCTAAATTATCTTTGAAACAACCACTGACAGAACTTAAATTCAGTTTATATTTGCGAACTGAGCATTTATCTCACTTCCTACCCGGTTATGTTTATTCTATAAAAGAATGTCCACTGTCATATGACATCGGGATCGAAATTCAGAAAATCTTCGAAAGTTTACATTTGTTAAACGAAGAATTTGAATCCCTCGGTTTTGTTTCTGTATGGATAGAAATGCATCAAAGCATTTTTGAACAAAGTCGGTTTAAGAAAAGTAACTTTACTTTTCGGGAGGAAGAGGTCGAGCTTGCTAAAGGGCTTGTTTGTTCTCACAATTCACAAATAAGTAATGCGGCTTATTTCTGGCTTCAGCACTTTGAGGAGTTTATGATTTATGTTCGTAATAAGCTTATCGACCTCTTTCGAGAGGCCTATGACCTGATCCTTGGAATGCAGCAAGTATTTTTCATTCGGGAAAAGGAAGAGCTGTTGAAAACTATAAGTTATGGGGATGACCTGTATGAGGTGAAATTAATGGCGGCTGAGCTTTACTCTATCGAACAGAACTTAAAGTGTTCTGAATCGATAAGTACAAAATCTCAAGCTTCGGCATATATTAACCGCATCCGTGAGTTTGTGCGTTCGGGGTGGAGGCAGGGCTATATAGTCTGCCATCATAAGCGAAGTAATCAAATCTCATCATTGTCATTACCGATGTACTTGAAAGATACGTCAGGCCGAAGTGCTCGAAAGCGAGTAAAACGTCTTATATCTTCTACAGTTTGTGGTAGAAATAAAGATTTAGGTCTTACAGATTTTTAATTAAATTATACCCATGTGGGGATCACACCCCATATGGGAGTGATCCCTTTTTTATTGAGAGAGGATCACATGAAAATTATCGAAAAAATCATTAATGCCTTTTTGGTTGTTCAACATAAAAAAATACAGGTTAAAAACATTACATTTTTAGACAATGGGCAGGGCATGTTCTCTGGTATGTCTTTTGATGCTGATGTTTCACTGGAGTTTATGTATGAATCAGCAAAAGCATATAGTTCTTGTTTCTGTGATATTCCCTTTCCAGGTTTTGAAGATGCAAATCTGGAGGAAATTACGAAATTTCAATTAGATGCTTTGAAGCAAAGAAAGAATCATTCTTTCATTGTTAACCATTTGAGGTTTCCTATAGTTTTAAGGGAAGGGTGCAAAATCGAAAGAGGAGAAGTCTATTCAATTTCGAATTGCACTTATAATAAAGAAAGATTGCAGTATCTTTTTTCTCAGGATATTTACGGTAAGTTGTATAATTCCTTAGAGAAAGAATTAAGCTCGTTTTTCTCATTTATCAATGTTGAGGTGCACGAGTTGTTAAAAGATGCTGTATGCTTTGCATTAAAAATCCTGAATAAGATATCTTTGGATACACCTGAAAGACTTATTAAAGCTTTTAATTATCGTGACTGGTATTGTAGTTACGATGTTGAGCTTTTTAGGAAAGGCTTACCTGGTCATATTCTGGAAGAGCTCATTGCTCCAGATATCTTACTTTCAGACCTTAACGGTTGTAGAAAAATACTTAGAAATGCAAAACGATTTCTAAATGGACATACAAAAACCAATTGTGTTTATATTAAATATGAATGGTGGTTGGGGCCTGTGGATACCTCACACTCAGCTAAGTTGATGTCTGACAAAGAAATTAACAACCGAAGTGACTTGAAGAATTTTTCAAAGGTCTTTTTCAAAGAGTGTTTAAGTTCTGGTAAGTCGGAATATGAAAACCATCTTAGTGAAAAAGAACATGCGCTTCGCTACAATTATTAATTAAAATTATTTTCTCCCATAGGGATTTCTCCCTTTGGGAGAAATCCCTCTATTAAGAGGGTATTTAAATGAATGCGATACAAAAGTTAGTTGAATCTATTCTTGTTAAAATGGGTTTTGTTGGCGCTGTAGTGGAAAATATATATTTGGATTCAAAACCATTTCGGCATATTCGATTTGTGGCTGATATTCCAGTAATATCTTTTCTACCTCATTTGGTGAAATATCTTAAGGGCGCAGACCATCTTTACTGTGGTAACGATGATTTGCATCCTCTTTTCATTTATTTTTCCGAAGCGGCTACATTAAAAGCAGGCCCTGTAAATCTCGCGAACTTTCGTTTTGAAGTTTCTATAGCTTCAACTCATTTACGACTGGTCTCAGAGCAGCCTGATTTGCTTATCAAAGGATTTAACCGGGATAATCTAGAATACGTTTATTACCGCTCAGATTTGGCCTCTAAGGATCTTATACTAGGCCTTGTTGAACACGGTTCTCCTTTCATAAAACATCTACATGGACTTATACAAAAGCGAATTTTAAACGAGTTCTCTCTGATTTTTTCTGTTCTTGAAAAGATTTTAGAAAGCGCGAAGCCACAAATTCTTGCTTGCTTCCATAGTGTTGATTATGAAATGAACGTAAAAATAATAGCCGAAGCTATACCTGAAACTGTATCTAATCAGATAGTCACATCTGATTATATAGTTAATTCTATATCAGATGCGGACAAGTTTATAAATCATGTTCGTCGCTATTTAGCAGGCAGGGTAATGAAGAGGCGGATATACGCTGAATTAGATGTTTGTGAAGAAACATCAAATATTTCACTAGTGAACTTAGGATGCTTTACGTCTCCTCTGCTCGTTACGGAATATCAAATGTTTAAGCCACACTCTTCAGGGTTATATCGAAAAGCTATAAACAACTCCTTAAAACAGTTCAAACCAGAAATGCATTTACCTTCTGAAGAACTCTTTTATAATTAATCTAACCCATCCGGGAACTTGCTTCCCGGTGGGAAGCACTTCCTTTTTAGTCATGAGGTAGTGTAAATGTTTAAAGAATCTGACCACGTGGAATTTGTTAGTGCCTTTCTTTATCAAAATTTAGGCCTTAATGTTCCCGCTGACGATATAACCGTTCAATTATCTGATACTTCGTTCGACAAAGTAACCTTTGATTACGATGTAGATATCGATAATTTAAATTGTATGTTGGATCTCTACATATCTGAACTAATAAAGCACAACGCATCTTACTCCGATTCTATTCTTTTGAAACAAAAAATAATTTATTTTCTTGGAGTATTTAAGAATTTCGGATTTTTTACGTTTGATATTCGCGGATATAGTAATACTTTAAGCCCAGTTAAAGTTATTGATATTGTTTCAATGATTATTAATGACTGTGAAGAGTTATCTAAAGCTAATTCTTCTACTGATGCTATAAGAAATCTTTATCTCGATAAAATGAAGGTGGATGGGAAAGTGTTAGTTGCGAAATTTGCACTTAAACAGTTTTTTCATTCCGACTTTGGTGACTTTATCTCATTTGTCGAGAAAAGAATTACAGATTGTCTTAATGAAACTTTAAGGATTATCAAAGCTGTTGAACATGGCTTTGTACGTGTTGGGCAGCATAAGATTAATCGCCGTATTAATGATGACTTAAAGTTATGCATTGATTTCAATACTGATGATTATCCGGCAAATATGCCAGATATATATATTAAGTTTAACGATACATTTGATGGGAACGGGGCGTTATATTGTGACAATGATGCCCTCATATCCCTCTATACCGATGTTGCTTCAATTATCAATGTGCCGGTGATGATGGAAGTAAGATTGATCAATAAAAGAGGGCGTGTTGTCTGTGATTCTTCGCATTCAACTTACGTATCTCTCGAAAGTAATGACCGATACAGAGTAACTGATCGCACATTACTAATAACTGAAGCTTTTGACGATTTTCGTAACGCGTCTCAATGATCCTTTTGCTTCAGTCCAAAAAAGTAACTTTGGTTGGCTGAAGACACTTGTCTATGACAATGTAAAATCTGTCGCTGGCATCTTCTTTTAGCTTAACCAAACTTTTATCTAACCCAGTGGGGAAGTCGCTTCCCTTCTGGGGCACTTCCTCTCAAATTTGAGGTAGTGTATATGACACATTCATCTGATGATAAAAACTATGTCCGAGCAGTTCTGAGCTATCTTGGCATAGATTTTGATGAGGCGGATATAGTATTAAGTGTTTGCCATTGTCAAAGTGACGAGCTTTCTTTTACCTGTAATATCAAAGCTATTGAACTCAAGAATGCTGTTGATTTATATGTCGATAGTATCTCTGAGAATGAAATAGAAGCTTTAAACAGAGAATCTTTAAAATCTCGACTCTGTTACTTTCTTGAGGTGTTTGACGCAGTCTCTGGTCAGTACCTTGAGATTTCAGGAAAACACTTTGCAACTAGCCGTTTTGAATATGATGATGTTTGTAGTGAAGTTCTTAGCATGTCTAATGATGTTTCTCAGTCGAAAGGTTATGACCGGGATGAATATAACAGACTGATGCAGGTTGATGGTCAGGTTATGATTGCCCGTTTTGCTTTGCAACAGTTCTGGGATACTCATTTTATTGGACTAATAACATTTGTATCTGAGTCTATAACATCGAGCCTCTATAAAGCTTATGAAACTTTTAGTGATATAAGTTTGGCTTGCTATAAACTGAGTGAATATTCTTATTCACGCTCTATCAACAGTGAATTGACCCTTAATATTTCACTTAAAGAAAATGACTTCTGTGAGGACCTATCTGATTGCTATATGGAAGATGAGGCTTTACCTTCTGGTAGGGTAATTTCTCGACGCAACAATGACTCCATAATAAGTATTTATGAGAGCTATGCTGCGGCTTCTTATATTCCGATGATTGCATCTTTGGAAGTCGTTGATGAATACGGCGAAGTGGTTACTGACCTCTGCCATACCGTTTATGTTTCAGAGTTAACCGGTGGGCGGATTAAAATCCACGACCGTAATGACTTAGTATCTGAAGTTTTCGATAACCTAAGAAATTTAAATCTTGCAGTTGGAGATTCAGTTTCACAAGCTGCTTGATTCTTTCCCTGATTTTGATTTTTTCTCACATACTCTTATGGCACGGTTTCCGTGCCTTTTTTTTGCCTCGCTTACAAGCGTCTACTCCTCTTCTACCTATCCCACCTTACATCACCACTTAAAATCTATCTTTCTAATTCCATTATCCTTTTCGTAGCCTCTAATGCTCTGGTATGAACATACTCTTTAAACTCAAAAAAGTGCTATTAACGAAAAAAAATCCCTAAAGAGATTTGTATACTGTTCTCAACCAAGGAGAGCTCATGAATGAACTAAAATCCAAAAACGAGAACAGTACCAAAAGCAACTTTCCCCCGGTTGATAATCAGTTTTGCTTTTACCATGTTGATTTCAGCATAGAACGACTACTTTCAACGGCCGAGGATCTCCAGTTTGAGTACATCTTCCAGAAACCTGGAAGTGAAGTAAGAAAGGATTTGGTTGAGCGATTCGAACGTGGAGAGCGCTTTGTTACAGCTTCACACTGTGACAATTTCTGTGAAATCCTTGGTTGTCAAGGCCATCAGGAAAATGCATAAACCCATAAACCTACATTTCCACTTTTAAGGATGTTCACTAAAGAATGATTGGAGAAAGTATTTTTGACTGGGTAATTTACGGAATATCCATTTTGATATTTGCCTCAGCACTAATTGAAGGAAAGACAACTCGCTACCCAGCACTTTTTTTCTATGGGAGTTTAATTTTAATGTTAATCCTGATAGTTGCTGGAGGCCTTAACTGGTGGTTCTACAGGTCAAAATATGGCGCAGTAATCGTTATCTTCACAGTGGTCTCTTTACTGATGACTCGATTCCGCCTGGTCATATATAAATTAAGATTAAGAAAGTTAGTTTCAGAAATCAGATTTCGTATAAAAACGGGTTTTCGTATAATTCTTGTTTTGTCGGATAATGAGGATGAGCGTAATGTTCTGCTGTCTATGCTTAGCAACGTATTGCCAGAGCAAACGCTTATTCACACGCGTGATGCTCTCGGACCTCATTCAGAGCCTATCCTAAAAGCTCTTGAGCTACATCATCAACAGGGAACAGGTTACATACTCGTCTGTGAACAACAAATCTCAGCGCGTACGTGGTTGAGTATCGTAGAAAATGGGAAACCTGATACATCTATAGCTGTTAATTTTCATTCGATCCCAGAAATGGAGTGATTTTTCAATGAGTAGAACCGTTTCACAAAGTGTCACAGAAGATTGTCTTTTTGATACCCGCACACAAGTCAGATTACAACTAAGTCGAAGCGTTCATAAAACGCTGGCATCTGCTAAAGAAATTTTACAGGGAAGGGGGGTTGATTCGGTCTCTATTGAAGATCTTGTGCGAGCCTGTCTTGAAGAGAACCAGCCAATTGATCTAGCCTCACTTTACCTTGAAAATCTCTTAAAACAGAAAGGTACCAGCATTTGCGATTTTTAGTGTTTTCAAACCTATTAGATAAAATGCCGGTTGTGTTTATATAACATCAATAATTTCATGCAACAGGTAAAACATGAGTACTCAAAAGCAACTTTCCAGAACTACCGGCACTGAACGTATGTTTAAGGAAGAGCTGGCGTTATCCTTAATTTGTTGGGTTTTCACCAGTCCTTTTACCAACTGGACCGATAAAGTCTTCAGTGGTATTGAAGTTCCGTCTGAAGGACCGTCATCATTACGGGGTGAGACAGAAAAATTCTTTCGTTTTGTCGTTAATGAAGAAGGCTACGACGCAGGAAGGGCTGCTATTGGTCTTGACCTATGTTGTTTTTCACTTCCGTTGTGTTTGTTCCCGGACGCTGCCCTGTCTGAGGAAGAGGTTATGAGTAAGTTAACCGGAGAAGTTATCCATGGAATTCTTCTTTCCTTACCTGAGTTTATTGATATGCCAGAAGTGCTCGCTTACCAGGTCAGGGATGAAATTCTTGCTTTTAACACTCGCTGTGGAGACGGGATCTTTCATGGTTGGAACACGGCTTCAGAATTGTGGAAGTTTGAAATCTTTCCCCGCACCACCATCATGATGCAGCATACTTCGGCAATACATTAAAATTAGGCGGGGCAGAATGCATAAAAAACTTTTTCTTCTCGAATGGAAACCCTGTCAGAGCCGCGTATGGGCCGGTTGGATGGCCCTGTGGTTGACTATCAGTTTTCTGATGTTATCTGCCTTGCTTATGACAGATCATCTCCTGAACAAAGTCATCCTGCCGCCAACATGGTTGTTGATCTGGTTTTCGCCAATGCTGGGGTTTTTGATAAAAGTTCGCGTCGTCGAAACTCAACATTTCCTGGAGCATGACCTCTGTGTTGCAGGTTTCTCTTTTTACCGCTGGAAGAGGTTAGTTTCTCCCGGGCTTTGGTCAGTTGACTGTATAAATGGTCGTTTTCGCCTCAATCGGATCACCCAGGTGGGTAAGACTATCCACTATCCATGGCGTCTCCATTATCATCCTTTGTTCATGAGCCCTATCGAACATAAATCGCATGCTGTGAAAGCTGTTTCAAAATGACTTCTTTAGAGGTTTACATGACATTTATGTTCTGCAAGGTCAGCCTGGGCAGCAAAATTGATTGGAAATAACATGAGCCTGGAGAAACGTATGAGTTATGACGATTTGCCCTATTTTCGTGACCAGATTCTGGAACGCATCGACTCGCTCAAGTGTTTTCTTTCGAACACCCCCCCGATGATGGCAAACCTGATGACTGTCTCCACCGTATCTAGAACAGAAGAGCGCTTGAAGCAGGTTAAACCCATCAGGGTTAGTATTAAAGACGATGCTTCGGTTGAGGAAATTATTCAGGCACTTACTGACATCTGTGTGGATGACATAGAGTCATTAAGTCATGATTCCACCAAAGTAACCACTAAATACCCGGGTCTAATCATTGTCCCCGAAAGAGCAGATCTTCTCGAAAGCTTGATCACTTCTATAAACGAAGCAAAAAATGATTTTGCTGCGGCAATGAGGCGTATCGATAATAAAAAGAATGTCCGTTTTGATAAAGTGCACAAGAAGCTCCCGGGCCTTGTCGCTATGCACTCAACAAGAAATATCCTTTTCATCAAGTCCCAGCTTAAAAAAGTTACTTTTTCATGGCGGCTAAACCGAAACCAGGAAGTTAAAACAGCAGAGCAACTTGTGAGTTTGTTGGAGCGCAGGAGAGCCTCAGAAGTAAAAAATGTAGCAACTACCAATTTGAATGTCGTGTCTAATATCGATAAGGCTTTACACCGTCTTGAATTTCACCCACTGAAGCAGGGCGAATCTTATCGCCTTTGTCGAACTAACTCTTTCCCTGTTCCGATTGCTCACATTTTTGCATTTAGGCCTGAAGGGCAGGAACGAAACGGGAATAAATATGCTGAGACTGATTATTCAGTAGTAAAAGCATCCTTGCCCATTTTCGCAGCAGGCAACATACCTCAATTAAAAACGCTCTCTGACTGGGCTCCTGAAAACAGCCAGGGTCCGTCCAACCAACGGAAGCTGAGCCTGAAATATACAGAACTCGTGCCGGGGGCTGAGCTGGGCATTTTCATTGTCAGCCCCGAAAATTAAGGAACAACAATGCAATGGATTTCCACAGCCAGCCAGAAAATCGATGAGCGTCTCTATCGTGTCTGCGTCTGGGTAAAAAAATATCACGCTGATGCGATTAACCGCGTTGTGCTAACCGTTGATCTAAGTAAAGCCCGACATGACCCTGACGAGGACCAGGTAAGAGCAGAGCTGCTGTGCGGCCATTATTTTTTGCTTCGTAAGGAAAACGCTTCGAACTCTGCGCCTGACGATCAAAAGTTTGCTTTCCTGCCTGACGGGCGCAATCTGTGTTGGCAGACCGCAACCCCGGTGCTTCAGCATCTCCTACTCAATAAAAACGTTCCTGAGTCGCTGAGGTTGCTTACGGACTACATACATATGCGTCTGGCCAGGCTGACAATGGTACCTATGTCCGGAACCATCATGAACGAGGCTCTGCTGGACAGCATCAGCTGGGTTAAGGTGGATTTGACCTACTTCTGGCAGTACGAACAGCTCAGCTCTCATCTGGGACCCATCCAGATAACCCACAAGGCACTTGTACGCTTCGGGCACCTGGCAAAGAATGATGAAAACTCCAGTGCCATAAGAATTCTGCGTCAGCGTCTGTCTTCAGAATTCTTACAAGAATTTCAGATGGCTGAGGATGAGCTAAAGCGCAAACAGTCGTTGATGGGCACCATGGACGTGAAAATGCTGTTTCATGCTCATTACCCCAGCCAGAAGATGCTGGTGGCTCGATATAAAAATGGTTGGGTAATGGTGGATTGTTTTCTGTTTCACCATACCAAACCTAAGAAAAAAGCAAAAAACAAAACTACTGTGGCTAAGCCTCAACTTAAACAGACTAAAAGAGAAGGGAGTGAAAATGGAACTGGGCATTATGGTGTGCATCGTGTTGTTACTCTCAGTGGCGGCGGCGTGGATCAGTAATAAGACAGTTGATTTGCTCGAAAGATTCTATTTCAAGCGTCCGCTGAGCATGGAGTACGCGGCATGGCTACGTGTAATGTGTGCAGGCTTGTTATTAGTTTTTATTCAGGTTGCTCCCCAATTTACACTCCTGTATACCCTTAAACTTGTCACGCTTATTAATCTTGGAATCCAGACAATGAAATTAAATGGCGTGTACAAATATAAAAGGACGGGAATTTTGCCTCCGGGAGGGGCACTCTCTAATCTCACCAGACTTAACCCGTTCAAGAAAAAATAAAGTTATGCGCCCGTGAGGGCGCTATTCATCAAAGGCATTTCGCATAAGCTTGATCATGGCTTTTTTACCAGCTTCAATATTGCGAATGTAGCGCATAACCATTTCTTCATTCGACCAGTTCCCCATTTCCATAATCTGTGGTAGCGAGTAACCTTCAATATCCAGCTGTATCGCACCGCCTACACGAACGCTGTGCCCTGTCCAGTAACGGGTTTTAGTCTCATTTGGATAAAGCTCATTCCACATTTCTTTAAATGCCCGTAAAAGGGAATTTTTGCTGAGCATACCGGCATCGTCCACAGTGTCTTCCTCATCTTCATCGTTCAGAAGACTTTGTTTAGCACGGTAGGGCAGGTTATGCCGTTTAAGAAGCTCAGATAGCTCATTCCCTTTACTCCGAAGCTTCCAGCCGGGTGGCATATAGCCTGTATCATGGAAATTTACGGCCTGGAAAAGGTATTCATCCGGATGACTGTGCTGATCCATTTTCACAAGGTTCATCAATCTCAAGAGGCAGTTAGTTAACTGACGTGTCAGCCGGTAGGTAAGAAGTGTACTGATGTTCGTTTTTGTACGGTATACCGTCAGGTTAAATTCACCGGTCATACTATCCAGAGACAGATCTTTCAGACGTATACGGCGAATTTCGGATGAACGGAGCAGTGTTTCAAAGCCTGTCCAGATCAGGCACAGGTCACGAAGCTTACGAACTGAGTTTGTAGTACTGCGTAACTTTATCAGAGCCTTGAGATCGCCAATAAGAAAGGGAGTTGCCTGTTTAGTCGTCTTTCGCTTCCGGGCTTCCGATTGTTTTAAGGCTTCCAGCATGTACCATGCTTCAGACGTAATAATCCCGGGCAGGTTAAGCCCTTTTTTATGGATACTGTTTAAGGCCTGAAGACAGCTGTTTATGCTGCTTCGTGACAATTTGCCTTCAAGATGCCCCATAAACGCCAGCAGAGCTTCCTCAGACACGGGGAGCGAACTTACTGGCCAGTCTGTATGCAACCGGGCATTCGCCTGATACCATTCGTTCCATACTCGTAGCCAGTGCAGATAGGTTTTAGCTGTGTTGTATCTCAGATGGGAAAAGTAACGGATCAAGCGTGAAAGCTGTTTATCATGGTTGCCGAACGTTTCCAGCTGCTGATGCAATTCGCTTTCCGAAAACTGTCTGATCACTGATTGATTCTTCATCCTGCTCACCGGGATACACTGGTTTTATTTACAGTCATTTTAGCACTCATGTACCTGGTTATGAACAGGGTGGAAACAACGAAAAAGGTTGTGAAATCGTTAGGCTTAAGTGAAAAATGATATTAAGATTATCCCTGGCCAGTTGAGGCCTGTCTAAAGAAGGTTGATTATGTCTGACACAAAGCAGTCTTATTTAATGAAATTCCGTAAGTGTAGTTCGTTCGAAACGCTCGAAAAAGTATTTGAAAGGTTATGTGAAAAAAACTCGGGTGTCGCCTCTCTTGAAATTTCTGGTGCTTATGATCATCGTAAAGCTGAACTGACAATGAAAAAGTTATATGACAAAGTTCCTGCGAGTGTGTGGACCTTTGTTCGCGAGTAATTATTGATATTGGCACAACAAAAAGACTGTGTCTGGATTTGAAAATAGTTTATGCCCCTTTCGGGGCTAAAGGCACTGTAATAGCCTGTCTTTTTAACTTTCTTATTAAGTTCGGAGAAAGACTTTAATCATAAGCCAAGCCCACTGCTAAATACATCCGATATTCTCCTTAATTTTAGAAGTTGTGATAAAAGTTACTTTACCTAAACTTCTCTCTCCATATTTGTAAGGCTCTCATTTGATTCTTGTCAAACATTAATCTGGAAAACTAAAAAATCATTTCTTTTAATTCGTTTTACAGAAATCCTCCTCCGTTATTTCGGATATAGTTTGAATAATTATCAAAAACGGGGTGCAGCCATGCGTAAGAGTTACACATTTGGTATTCCATTTGGACTCCAGAGAGAATCAGGACTCTTTTTAGATATTACAGAGGTCAGCCGGGGTATCGACTGTAACTGCATCTGCCCCGCTTGCAAAACTGATCTGTTAGCAAAGCAGGGGGAGGTCAAGCTTTGGCATTTCTCACACAGTACTGCTGTAGCCGGTGACTGTGATGGTCTGATGGAAGCCATCCGGGGAAAAATTATTGAAGTCATCAACGAGCACCAGGTTCTTGGTTTCCCAAATCTTCTCGCTGGCGACGATGGTGGGCCGGTTTCACTGAATGAGGTTATTGGAAGCGGCAGTATGTTCGGAGGCACAGCTGATCTGTTCGTAAAGGTTAATGATTTATGTGTGGCCGTCTTTCTGGACAGGGATCGTAGCATTTCTGCGAAGTTAACCTTTGACCACCTTCATCCTTCCGAAAGAGTTGCCGCATTGCGTATCGATCTTCCAGATATTGAATATGAAATCAGTCAGGTGCAGCTCGGGCGACGTAAAACAACATACAGTGAGTGCATTGAAAGCCTGATCATTGATGAGACCAGTTCCCGGGAATGGCTATATCATCCATTAATGCATGAACTTGAATCTGAACCTCTTCAGGAGTATCGGGGACGGGAGCCTTCAGAGGAAGGGCCTCTTCTTCAGCGCCTTGCTGACTGTAAGATGAAATTGCCTGATATCCTTCCGGGCAGTCATAACGCGTTAGTCAGGTTACAGCAGGATACGATTGTATGTCTGTGTAGGTTAACGGTTCGGGCTTATGACATCGCTCAGACCGATGAATTTCCTTTGTTCCTTCGCTATTTCAGGTTGCACTGCCTGGAAAACAGCGAACATGTCAGTTACGAAAGACTGATCTGCTGGCAGGAAATGATTTCAAAAACCCAGGAAGGCCAGTCCTTGACACAAAACGAACTTGAATATCTTCATGAGATTGTCCGCATCGCCTTATACAATCACCGGCTTAACAATGTCAGTATTTCAGATGTTAAAAACCATGACACAGGAAAGGAGAGCGGCAGGGTAGAGCCACAAAACTATTCACTCTTATAAATAAATTGGGCTTTGCGCATTAAACCCTTGCCGCAGGAGGTGTACCGCATATCCGGCACAGACAGTCAGTTTTTCTGGCAGCTTAAATTTGACACAGCTTAATATAGTGATTCATTAAACAGGTTCAGTATGCTGCCAGAACGTTTTAGTCGTTATGGGCGTCCGTTAGTTTTCTACTAACTGAACGACGACCAGCCTGCCGCCTTCCTCCTTTGACAGAACAAACTGAGCGTTATTCGTCAGTTCAATTTTTTCCCCAATGGCAATCTGTCGTTTATCCGGTAATGACATAAGCCCATTTATGCCTTCATTTACTAACCACCACTGATCGTTATGGAAAACAAAATACCCAACTCGTTTCCTTTGCAAATCGGTTGTACGCTCATTTGGCGCAATGAGGCGATTCACATGCCACGCATAGATTGACTGCCCGCTCCACACCATCAACCGGTGGTCGTCAGGACGATAACTGCCTTCCTTTCGGGAAGAATATAAATTTAGAACCGGTAATTTACCCTTGTATGGCGTACCGCAGTAGGGACAAACCGGCTTTGTCTTACCCGAGAAAACGTACCATTTCTGTTCACACGCCTTGTTCTGGCAGGGCTGTATCAGATCGACTGTTTTAACCAGGGCGCTTTCCCACTCATCGGCGGTCGGGCGTTTAGTGGCATCGTGTAAGCCATCTATAAAGGCGCGCTCAAACAAAGGTGTCAGATAAGGGCCCATGATGGTGTAAGGAATTTTCTCCGGGTCAGCCCAGGGCAGTGAAAAGGACGATAGCTGACTGACTTTGACTGCATTGCTTTTGTCTGTCGGATGTTCAATGAAGAGTGCCTTCTCACCCATAGATAAGGTCTCATCACGTACTTCATCCGACATGTCATGTATTTTTCCGCCACGTAGCGGATGACGGAAGAACAGATACATGTAGATAAGCACCGACAGCGCATGACGGTCAGTAGTAATGCTTGGCAATACGCGGTTCGGATCCTCTTTGGAAAGATGACTGGTTTTCACCACTTCCGGAGCGATAAAATCCGGGGTGCCCACCACGTCGGGAGGATACTTTCCAGGGACAACCAGGCCGTCTACGTCAATGATGCAGGCATGTCCCATTTCTGGATCGATAAGCACGTTTTTATAGCTTAGATCGCTGTGACAGAGACCTGCCGCATGCATCCTTCTGACGGCTCTTGTCAGCAGCAGACAGACCTTGAGATAGGTAAGCGTATTGCCTCGTTCACGTGGGTCGAGAAATTTGTTCTGGTTGCTGGCGCTGGCAAACCATTTGCCTTCCTTTTCACGACCTTTTATGCCAAGAAAATCATCGTTTTTAGAGCCGTATTTAAAGAAAAAGTAGCTTTTGTAGGTTGGAACCACGATGCCGATTTTATGCCCATGCTCAACAACATGGGTCGGCCAGCAAAACAGGTCCTTCCAGTATTCACCTCCGGACTGGCCAAAAATGTTTTGCCTGTAGCGTCCGGTGATCATATCAATCCGATCCCGGGCCTGCTCGTTCTGCGGTTTATGATAAAAAGCGACGACGTATGATTTATCAGGCGAAAAGTAAACATCCTTCATCGAGCCCGAACCAATTACCTCGTCAACATACTGGACTGTTTCGCCGTCCTTTGTTTTGCACGTAACGATATTTGCCATATTGATCACCGAAAAAGCGTATCCCTTACCACAACACCGCAATAGTGCGGTCATCATGGTTCCCTGTGGAGAAAAAGTTAAGCCAGTCGCCTAACCTCTCAGGCGCAATACTGGCGTCTGTAAGGACAGGGTTGAGCTCATCAACGAGACGGGTCCATTTTTCGTCACTGCGAAGCCCATTATCCGTCTCAAACAGAGGGTCTGAGACGCCGTCTGTCATGAGGATCAAGTGAGATACATCATTCCATTTACCCACGCTGATGCGGCCGCTAAACGAGGGGTCTGCGATAATGCTCTGGTCAAGGAAACGGGTTTGTCCTGCGTATTCTCCGCTATCGGGATTTCCCAGTATCCTGACTTTACCGGAAGGGCTGTATGCACCTATCGCACCATCACCAAGCCAGAATGCAGCCGCAAACAGCTCGTTATCAGTTCGTAGCGCTACAGTTGCCAGAAGGGTTGTTGAATAGGATTTCACAGGTTGTTCTGCACAAATGGCTTCGTTCTGGATACTGTTGACCGCGAGCGTAGCTGCCTGTTTAAAATGATGAAGCATGGCGTTTATTGTTGCCTGCTGATCGCTCCCTTCCCACGCCGTGATGTGCTGCTTTAAATGGACGCCTTTCACACCACTGAGCTGATTTAAAAGGTAATCGCCAGCCGTTTTGACTGCAATCCGGGAGCCTTCCCGGGAATTTACCGCACTACCGGCTCCGTCTGCGACCAGCATGACAGACCATCCTGTTTCCTGGCAGTGGTTGATGTAGAAGTCGTCATCTCTGAAGCTTCCGGCATGCTCATGAGAGCGTCCCCGGCGACTGGCGGCAGCAATACGTATATCACCCCTGACCAGGCCAGCAGCGTCCAGATGGGACTTAGGGTAGGGAGCGTCTGCTGGTGGCTCTACCACCTTCCACAGGCTTCTCGGATCGGGATTGATTATAAATAGCTGTTTTGTTTCACATTCGTCGTGCGACGTGCATGACCAGATTACTGAAAGCTCTATATCGCCGCTTTCGGTGGGAGTACCTGTCAGCAACTCCTGTTCTTTGTCAAAAGACAGGCCAATGTTCCGGGGAAAGACAACGTCCCTGACAGTAGCCTGCTGGCCCTCACCCAGAACGATAGCAACCGGCGAAGAGAAACGTTCGCCTGCGCGGGCGTTGGGGATCGTTATTTTAGCTCTCGGGGGAACGGCAGGTGGCACAGCTAAGCTGGCCCGCTGCTGGCCTGTCGGTATCTGCCCGGGTTTTAATACCAGGGAAGACAGGTTTTCGTCTTCCCTCTGTGCTGGTTTATCAAATTCGTAATAAGGCATCAGCTTCCAGAACGGAGGATGAGGCTCATTTTCTGGCAGGGGTTGCAGTGCTGATGTATCGGTAGCGTCAATGCCCGGGTTATCAGCAACACTTACGACCGTTTGTTGCTGATCGGAAAGACTGGATGCTGACGAGGCGGCAATCTCTGCGTCGTTATCACCTTCGCTAACCCGCGCAGATAAACCCTGTGCAAGGCTCTCAATCCGCTCTTTAAGCCGCATAATTTCTTCGGTAAGGGATGGGTCCTGCGATAGAAGTAAAAGCCGCTCACCTTCAACAGGGTGGCCCAGCTCAGACAGAACTAAGCGGATAATCTTCTCTTCAAGTAAAGCATTTTGCGACATCAACCTCTCCCTCTGTTTACGTCGAAGTTAGTGTTTCCGCCATCATTGCTGAATGACAGGCCTGTTTCACACCACGGGCAGATCACGTCATCCGGGCCGTCAATACACAGCAACTTTCCGCATGAGCACAGGGCAAACGCACTGGCATTACCGCAGTGGGGGCAACCCGGTACGCCATGCAGTTCGCTGGTATTTACCTGCAAACCGGTAGCGGTGGCATCTGACCACGCAAAATAGTCCTCATCGATGGGATAGCATCCGGCAATATTAAAGCTGTTCAGGTTCAGACTGAAATCGAGCCCGGAAACCCTTGCTGGTGGCCGTTCATACTTCATCAGGTACGGACGACGGGTCTTGCTGCAACGGCCGGTAAGCGTAACGCAGTTTTCGTCGTACGCTTTTACTGGCTCGTCCTTGGCCAGCCGGACTATGTATTCAGTCTGGCTGAGCTCAGGTTGTTTGTCGTCCCCGACGCTGCGGCTGTGCGCCGTAACCGAGGCCGTGATCCATTTGATGAAGCGGGTAAAGTCCCCTTCCTGAGATTCGGTGAACAGCATGACATTCTCTGTCAGTTGCCGCAGGATATTCAGGTCCGCTGACGGCCCCAGGCCAACGGCAATGAGATTCACTTTACTCGCGTAGTGATCCTTCCAGCGCTTCACTTCTGCGGTTGTGTCGTCAGTCGGACGTCCGTCGGTAAGGAGATACACGACGGGTTTCCAGTCGCCTTTAGCCTCATGAGTGGTTTTTCTGACCTGGGTATCAATTTGCACGGTCAGCTCACGCAATGCAGCTCCAAGGCTCGTACCGCCGCCAACGGGAAGGCGGGGAGGGTAGAACGAGGCAATTTCGTGAAGAGGTACAATCGTACGGGCTACACCGGCAAATGCGATTACCGAGACCCAGGCTGTTTCAAGTGCGTGTGGATCCTTTCTTAAATCTCCGACGATCATTTGCAGACCATCAGTCATTTTTTTCAGGTTTTCACCAATCATGGACTCTGAACAGTCCAGGACAAAAAACACGGGAAGGCGTCTCATAATTTTCCTCGTACGGCTGGTACGGCCAGCAGAAAACGTTGCTGTACAGAAAGGTGCTGCCCGGAAACAGCACCTTTCTGTCTGTCAGAGCACCAGCTGGATTTCTGGTGGAGGAGGGGGAAGGGTATCAGTTCCGTTATTAATCCCCGCGCTTGTGCTGCCGGAAGACACGCTGGCCGATACCCATTTAAAGAAACCTGCAAACGCGGTTGAATCTAGCGTCTCCAGAGACACAACCTTATCGGTGAGCTGTTTTAAGTGCTCATGGCCTGCTTTAGGACCAACGGCGCAGGCAATGATGGATCCGAATCCCCGGCCGCGAATCGCTTTTACCGCTTCACCGTACGCCAGGGCATCAGAAGGGGTTCCATCAGTCATCAGGAATACCAGAGGACGCCAGTCTCCTTTGGTATCACCATCTGAGCGACGTACATCCCGTTCAACACACTGCATCAGACATTCAAGGGCAGCACCGGTGAACGTCCCGCCTGCGCTTGGCACAACGATGTCAGAAAACTGGAAGTCTTCCAGCGGCGTGAGAGGAATGAACTCACGCGCCTCATTGTCATAGGTGATAATGGAGATATGAACGCTTTCGAGGGCGTAGGGATCCTGGCGAAGAGCGCTAAGCATCGCCTGAATTCCAACGTTAACGGAATGGATTGACTCACCGCGCATCGAGCCGGATGTGTCGATAACAAGGTAAACAGGCAGGCGGCGCATCACATGTAATTCCTCAGGTGCGAGACAAACGAATCTGATTCTGAAGGCTCACCAATTGCCCTGAGTTTCCAGCCTGTAGCCTCGCGTATCAGCTCGGCAAAGACCATGGAGCGCTGGCTGGCGAAGGCGGGTCCGCCAGAAAGATCGAATCGTGCCATTTCAATATTACGGGCATCTACTGCCCGGATGAAGGCATTCTGAACTTTACCAAAGTGCTGCTGGAGCTTTTCACCATTGTAGATCTGAACGATGAACACAATTTTCTCGTACTGAGCGTCAAGGGAATTCAGGCGCACAATAATTTGCTCATCGTCACCGTCACCGGCTCCGGTTCGGTTATCGCCCGTCAGCCAGATATTGCCTGACTTATGGCGAAGGCTGTTGAAAAAGATGATATCGCCATTCACAAGCGTTGGTTTACCATTTTCCACATTGCCGAGATCGGTCACCTTTCCGGCTGAATTACACAGGAAAGCGATCACATCAAGGTCGTATTCTTCTTCTTTTTTACCAAAGATCCCGCCGAGAAAACCTTTCTTTTCCTCATTAATATCCCAACCGAGGCCGATAGTAACGGACGAGAGATCGTATTCATTTTTTTTCAGGCTTACGCCCTGGCCTTTGCTCAGACTGACAGACATGATATCCCCTTAATCAATAAAATTATAAGACCACATTTACTTCTGGCGGCGGCGGTGGCAGGTCTTCAAGACCGATCACTTCTTTTTTGCTGGACTCCACTTTCTGACTGCCTACCGAAATGCTCGCACTGACCCATTTAAAGAAAGCTTTAATCGTCGAACTGTCAGCTGTATCGAGCTGAACCACGATTTCAGTGATTTCTTTGAGGACGCTGGTATCGGCATCATGCCCGGCTGCACATGCCACAACAACGCCGGTTCTGGCCGCTTTAAAGTCATTCAGGCCTTTACGCCAGTCATCATTCGGACTTCCATCCGTCATCAGGAATACAAGGGGACGCCAGTCACCTTTAGTGTCAGCCGTCGTTTTCTGTACTTCTTTGGCAATGGAGCTGGCCGTGAGGGAAAGCGCTTCGCCAAGAGACGTGGTGCCGCTGGCTGTTAGTGCTGGCATCTGGAAACTCAGGAGGTCTGTCAGGGGGACTGCCTGTCGGGCTGAAGAATCAAAGGTGATCACTGACACGTGAGCCGTTTCGAGTGCATACGGATCCTGTTTCAGCGTGGTAAGCAGCGTCTGAACGCCATTTTTAACCGCTTCGATAGGCTCTCCGTGCATAGAGCCGGACGTGTCGAGTAGCAGATATACGGGTAAGCGTCTCAAATGTAATTCCTTCTTAAGAGATCGGAAGAGGAGAGTAGTTTCAGGAAGAGGCCAGGGTTTGTTGATTTGATAAAACGGCACGACATCTGTCGGGTGGAGATTAAATACTCAGAAGCGGCATTAAAGAAATAAGTTAACCACCATAGAATTACCGACATGTGAATGGCCTCTTATCAACAGAAAAATAATTCAGACCGGACTGGAATATAAGATTTCTGAAAAAACTCGGACAAATAAACTGTCTTATGTATGAAATTCATCATACATCACAGATCTGCATGAATGGAGTGTAAAACGCCCAAAGATTGATGTGTAGCACAAGAGGATGTCAAGACACCAGGTTTTGTAGTCAGTAAGGCGCTGCTGGCATTGCGGGAGGAGAATAGATCAAAACTACGTCACGCCAATACAGAGGTAAAATATGACAAAACCGGGGTTTTCACCCCGGTCTGAGATTTAGCGTCAGGACTTTTTAGCGCTGTATTCTTTTATCAGTTCGTCAACGGAGTGCAGAGCCAGCTTCTCTACCGCTTCACTTCGGGTCGAGCCACTCAGCGCAGCCAGACGGTCAATTTTTCTTAAGATCCGCATGCGTAGCGATAAGGACACGGCTGTTTTTTTATCCTTATCGAGTACGACCTTCCCTGTAGACTCACCGGTTTTCAGTTCAGCATTCTGTGCGAGCGCTTCATTCATCCGGCGAAGGGTCTTTTTATCCAGCTGGCCCGGATTAACGAGATGGTAGGAATGACCTGCCTTGCTGTATTTGATCTCCGCAGAATATGACTCGCGTAGCTCTTTGAGGGCCCGGGTTAATGTCGGCTCTGAGCATTCCAGACTGGTTATAATGTCGGCAGCGGAAACGGGCTTGCCGGTGCCCAGTAAGTTGGCAAGCTTAAAAATCCGGGCCTGTCTGGTATTTAATTGCATCGTAAGATTTAGCCTGCTTAAAGGGTTAGTGGTTCAATAGGCTGAAAAATGAAGGTACTGCTCATCTTTCGAATAACCGGGTGATCGCCTAACGCTTCAACCGGATCAATGTGTTCTATGCCTGCAAAATTTACTGACGACATCTGGCTGCGAGTGCATTTGCAGGACAGGATATACTCATCCTCCAGATAGCCGGTCCGCTTACTGACCCGTTGCGTAAAGCCTGACACAATCACGTTGTCGAAAGGTAGCGTATGTAAAACGATACCGACCAGGCGGAACAAGCAGCCATGGACGTGGCGGGCATAGTTTTCGCGTACGGCTTTTTGCGTCATGGCTTTTTCCGTCAGCTCCGTGCCCCGGGCATTAACGCCGTAAATCTTATCAGGGAAATCTTCAATCTCAGCTAAATCAACGTCCAGCAGGACTGCTGATAGCTCCGGCTTTACTTCAAATGCAACAATCGTTTCACGCGGCCATTCAGTTTCTGCCAGCACACCCGCCAGGTATGATTCGAAAAACGCGGCGTCTGTCCGGAACTGCTGCCGGGCATCTGCCTGAGCCGTGGCGAGCCGTTTTTCATGTTCTTCTGCTTCAAACTTCCAGTTTGCATACTGTTCGGCCCAGGCCGTCCGTTGTTGCTGGTACCGGTGCTGTCGAAGGGTATTCTCACGCTCCACATCAATCAGCTCCTGCTGCCACCGGCGAAGATTTTCGGCGTGGCGCTCAGCTTTAGCTGATTCCGATTCAAACCATTTACCCAGAAAACTAATGCCTTCGCTCTCGGCAGGCTTTTCCGGCAATGCAAGGTAGTCTGGCTTTTCTGGACGCACCGGTGCCGGAACCTGAAAAGGCGACGTTCTGTTATGCAGGTATACTGCTTCCAGCTCTGCCCAGCTGATGCCTGTTTTTGGATCCGGCGTCAGCTCGTGAATATTACGGATTGCGGTTACCGCTGACATGAGTTCAGCGGCTTCCTGCTCAAGCGCCTGTCTGAGCCCCGGGTCGGTTGCCGTCCGGTTTCCACCTCCGGAACGCGCGGCCCGGTCAAGCCGGGTACGGTAACTCAGCCCGGTACCGGGCAAGCCCAGATTGGCATAGGTCCCCCGGCTACCAAAAGAAACGGAAGCACCTCTCGGCCCGACACTCAGGCTCGGTGCACCGTTACTCAGGTTGAGGCGAACGCCAGGAATAATGTTGATCGACTTTCTGAACCTGAACCCCATTATGATTTCCTTAATGATGCTGGGTCACGGTAAGTAATCTGATTCCATCAGCGCTTTGCTCGTTCTGTAACCCATAAAAACGAGCTCTGTCCAGAATGCCAGCCGCCCAGCGGCGATGTGTGGCGGGTTCACACATTGCTCCCTGCGACTTAAACACGGCCTGGGTAGAGTTCAGGATCCGCAGAGCGTCAGAATACTCACCCTGAGTGACCATCAGCGCGTTTTGAATGACCTCTATCTGACCCGGGTGAATGGCCGTTTTCCCAACAAGCCCATGTGCCATATCAAGAGCCAGCTCTCTGGCCATAACGGCATGATCGTCAATATGCTCACATACGGGCGCGGTCAGGGCAAAATCACGCGGGCCGAAGACTGAAACGAGCATTTTGATGACGTAGCCCATCGGGCTGTCATACAGCGTCAGGTCCCGGGGGCGGCGAAGCGACACAACGTTCATAAGATCGTTGCCGCCGATTCGAAGCGCAATAATGCGGTCGTGGCAGGGATGTTCCACCAGGCGAGTGGCCAGCTCGCGCATCTGAACCACGTCAAAGACGTCTTCTGTTTCCAGCGTTGGCATCATGCACAGGTGAGTCCCGCCCATGATATCCCACCATTCAGCTAACGAACTGAGGGTAAATTTCGGCAACACAAACCCATCGACAGCGGAAAGATCATAATGCGCTTTTAACCATCTGCCCATTTCGGCATGCCGAGGGCGAATGAACACCAGAGGCCAGTCATTTTTACCCAGGCTACGCATGCTGTTACTGAGCTCGTGCAGCAGGTGCTCCAGATTTTTGAGGGCGATGGGGATGTCTGCTTCACTGACAGCATCCTCCAGGCAAATCACCAGAGAGCGCAAACCCGGGATTTTCCCGTGCAGGACGGCATCAGCAATATCTTCCCGTGTTGCAGGCATGTATAGCGTGGCTCCCAGATTCCAGGGAGAAAGACGATTTTTCATCAGAGTACCTTCTTGATAATGGTTACAGCCCGATACTGGCCGAGGGTTCCCCCCATTTCTGTAACAACTATTCCCTTTTCACGAGCAAGCCCTACAAGCAAGGCAACGTCCGGGTCGTCAATAGAACGCACAAATACATGGTCCGGTACCCGACGTAATACAGCCCGGGTTGCTTCAGCAATACCGGGTTTAATACGATTGACGCTGTCCACTTTAAATTCATCGGCCAGGAACGCGATAACGTCGCGACTTGTCTGCCATAAGACCCGGGCTGACTCCATATTCCAGCTCAGGGTAGCGAGGGATGACGGGGTTAACTTCTTACGGAAATGGGCGACGGTATCGACAAGCATCCGGCTGCATTCGAATTCACTGAGATGCTCGCAAACCATGCACCCATGTAATCCTTCAGAGGACCATACTGACCGGGAGATCAGGCCTGATACCGGCGCACCCATGATGCCAAAAGGAATGAGCCAGTCATCATCACTGGCTGCAAGCCAGGAGCAGCCACAGGGATCGGCCAGGACAACCAGTCGCGGCTGCTCAGGATAGCCCGGGCGATCTTTCAGTGCGCGTACAAGCTCTCCGGTAATTGCGCCTTTACCTGTCCATCCGTCAACAAAGACAATACCGCTGGTACCATGGCGCTCTTCAATGACGTCGAGGGCTGCACCGTCAATTCCACGATCCCGGATAATGCTGATACCGTAATGCCATGAGGTTTTCCCCATGTCACGCAGGGCCTGGTGCAGCATAACGCCGAGCGGCACGCCAGCTCTGACGAGACTGGCCAGTACAATGGGCTCATCACCGAAGCGTTCGGCCAGAGCAATAGCGAGCTGTGTGACTTCTTTTGCAAGTCTCTCTGCGCCCCGATCCAGCGCCCGGTGAAACAAATCAAGATGCCATTGTGTTGGCGCTGGCTCCTGACTGAGCATGTCCGAATAATGTTTCTTCCCTGACTGAATCAGCTCTTCTTTTTGCTCAACCGGCGTCATCTCAATGACTACCGGCTTTAGCAGAAATTCCACGTCACCGGGCTGGTATGAGCCGGTAAATGTGTCATGTGGCTGCATTTTAATTTTCTCCAAAAATTCGCTGTGAAATGGCATCTGCAAACTGACTCTGACGCGGGATGCCAAACCAGCTGCACAGTTTCATAAAACGATGATCGCTCAGGCTGTCGCCCAGACCAATTACGGGGAAGACTCCGCGTTCAGCCCGAAGTTTTTCAAGAAGCCATCTGACTGCCAGCCCTTTCTCAACCGCGGTGGGAAGCCAGGCCACGTTATTACTGTTGCGGTGGATGTAGAAGCCCTCGGTCGGAAACACCGTTTCTATCTCATCTGCAATGGCATTGAGCTCGTCAAGGCGGGTGCTGTCGCGGTGCTTCATCACCATATAAACCGCCGTTTCACCGTATTCGAAGTTCAGCCTTGCCCAGGCATTGATCCCTTTTGCGTCCATCATTTCAGTGATCAGACGCTGCATCGATGTCAGCTTTTCCTGATAGGGAGCCAGCTGGCCGAGCATATGGGCCTTCCACTCCTCGTCGGGTTTGCCTTCTGGCGTGAGAATGACGGCCCCGTGAGTGGTGATTGCCCAGGAGTGGAAAGGGATCCGTACGCGGCTGATTTCTTCAGTTCCCCGTGCGGTAACGGGTATGAGTTCAGCCTGCTCCAGGAGCCAGTCCACCAACATGGACTGTTCTTCCGTCATAAAGCTTCGTGGATTCAGGGTGCGATCAACGGCACCGGTACGGAATGGCTCCAGGGCCAGCTCGTCCACCATTTTACGACGGGTCTGAAAGAGCGTGTCGTCAAGGTCGCTCAGAACAACGGGTTTATTCATAGGTAACAATCTCCACGACGGCCGCAACCTCAGCCAGCGCTTTAAGAAGCTGCGTGTCAATACTTTCTGCGGGTGTCTCAGTACACACAAGAATGCGGTCAAACTGCTGGTGGGCGACGTTATAGACAAAATTGGGGATGCCCAGCCCGTAGTTATCCGTAAAGGAAATGGCGGACTCAATGGCATAACCAACGGCGATAGGGGAGCGGGTGGTCGATCCATAAAATGCCTGTGCTCCGGCAGCTTCGAGCCGTTCAGCAAGCAGGAACGGCTCCCAGACGAATTCCCCGGTCCCGAGAACCAGAATACGTTCCCCCTTGTGGACGGAGACCTCATGGCCGAGATCGGCCGCAGGTGCGAGCATCCCCAGTCGGCCCCAGGACTGTTTTCCCTGGATGTCCCATTCTCCTCGTGAAGTTACGTTGACTTTCGGCATGTCCGGGACAGGTGCATCAGGTAATGGGGTCCATCCCCACTTACCGCTTACAAGAGAAACCGAAGTGACTGGTAAGGTGCTGCGCTCGGACAAGGCTTTGCCACTCCAGTCGGTAAGCGTAACGGCTATAACCTGTTCAATATGTTGAAGCTTGCCGGTATTACGCAGGGCTGAAAGCAGGTTAATAAAGGTATTACCGGTGGTTGCCTCGTCATCAATCAAAACCAGCGTTCGTGCGTTGGTAACACGACGTCTTTTCTCTTCATCATCTGGCAGATAGATCAGATGATCGGTGGCGTGGCTGTGTTCTTCCTTGAACTCGCAAAGCAACGTGCCATCAACCGGGTGACGGGTAGAGGTCAGATAGACAGATTCAGGATGCTGGTGGCGCACTTCATCAAATACACCGGCCCCAAGCCCAACGGCGGTTTCAGCCATACCGATAAACAGTACGGGTCCTGTCAGTGTCGAGGGGAACTGGCTGGCAAGCTGTCTGTAGGCCTGCCGCATGACTGAGGGTGGCACGGGAATGTGCCTGCCGAGTACTTTGCTGACAAACAGAAAGGCGCGTTTCGGGTTACGTCTTTCAGCGATGTCAAACAGGTCATCGAGCGAAACTTCACCCTGGTCGCGGGTTACCTGAATCGTACCGCATGAGAGGGTACGGCGATAAATCATATCTTCGAGGATATCAGACATAAATACGCCTTAATTCAGAAGGTTAGAGAGTGATTCCGGGTATGCAATTACATCCGTAATGGATCTCACCGCAACCGGAGAAAAGGTGTTTTTAGCGCTCTGGCGCACCATATCTTCAGACATCAGACCGAGCTTAAAGGCAGCAAATAACCCAGGAAGGTTCACCCCGCTGTGAAGGGTATAACCCACCCCCCCTGACGGACGCATGTTGGTTTCAAGCAGCACCGGGTTGCCATTCACATCGTTTCGCGTCTGAACATTCACCAGCCCGTCGGCCTTCATAACCCTGGCGCAGTCACACGCCAGTTCCCAGGCGCTTCCTTCGTTTACCAGATACTGGATAACCCCTTCCTTACGGCGTCCCACGGCTGCGAGTATTTCGCCCTTATCCGCGAGGATATCGACGGAAAATTCCGGGCCTGGCAGGTACGGCATCAAAACAAGGGGTTTAAACGACTCAGCAGCTGATGCTGCTGCAATATACTGTTGCGGACTGACCAGACGATGTTCGGGATGATTAAAGACGGCCATAGGCGAAGCACTGTCATCAAAGCGCCAGAATCCCATGCCATAGATACCCGTCACCGGCTTCACGCATACCGGGCTGTCAGTGAACGGCGGGGCCGCGAGGTGTGTTTTTAATTCTGCCAGCGTATTCACCCGCCAGGATGGTACGACCGGGAGACCCTTTTGCTCCATAAACTGAGCAAAAGTAACTTTTTCGTCAGCCAGAGTTAACCAGTCGACGCCCGTTGCACCGGTAGTAAGGGTGGCACCGGTCGATTCAATGGCTGAACGGTGTTCTTCAAACCACTGGCTGTTACGGCCAGTATGAATATGGTGGATGCCGTAGGACTGAATGGTTTCCTGGATAAACTGAAGACGTTTTTGAGGATCTTCAGGTTCAGTCAAAGAATAGTCGGCAACGGAAAGGATTTCATTTCTTTCGTTACGGTGGGAGGCAAAAACGGTAATGGCAAAATTATTTTTTTTTGCAAATGATTTTACCCCCTGAATAATATCTCGCTGGGAGGATAAACCTTCCATAAACCAAATTTTCTTGTTCATTTTTTTTAATTATCCGGAACGCCATGCAAATTTATGATTGAGAAGTGAGTCTATGAGTGTCTAAGCTACATGTCAATCATAATATGATTAATAACTCCTGTGGTTATGGAGTGCGTCAGGTTTTTTGGATTCCTGATAACACATTGATATTTAAATTAAACTTAGAAAATTAACACCCTGAAAAGGATTTCTTTTTGTGTTTTTACAGAAAACTACCAAAATTTCCCTTGTCAGAGAACTTCATCATGATATGATTTTCTTCGTCAGTTACTAAATATACCTTTGATTGTCTCGGTCATTACCATTTTAAGGAATAAAACATGGTTTCATTAGTTAAGAACCAGACGGTATCACTCAGCAAAGAATCATCTGCATTAAGCCAGCTTCATTTCGGTCTCGGTTGGGATCCGGTTAAGAAAAAAGGTCTTCTTGGAGGATTGTTTGGAGGCAACGACTCAATCGATCTCGATGCTGGCTGCGTATTAATGGACAGCACCGGTAAAACAATTGACACCATCTGGTTCCGCAAACTGGAATCCACCTGCGGCGCTGTTGTGCACAGTGGCGATAACCTGACCGGTGAAGGTGACGGTGACGATGAGGTGATTAATGTCAACCTCTCCCGACTGCCTGCAAACGTTGAATACCTGGCGTTTACGGTAAACAGCTTCCGTGGTCAGTCGTTCAATGACGTCGAAAACGCGTTCTGCCGCGTTGTCGATCAAACCGGCAAAGAGCTGGCTCGCTACAAGCTGACTGAGCAGGGCTCACATACCGGGATCGTTATTTCTTCGCTGCGCCGTAATAACGGCAACTGGGACTTTACCGCCCTTGGCCATGCCTGTCGCGGCCGCACAATTGACGATATGCACTCCGATATCGTTTCAGCGGTTATTCGCTAATGAACCTGACGCCGGGGGGCAATGCCCCCGTTCCAGCCCAGGAGTTGCGGGTCCGGATCACCTCGGGCGGCCAGGTGGATGCTTCGGCGTTTCGCCTGTATGCCGACGGGAAGGTGCAGGGTGATGCGGACATGGTGTTTTATGGTCAGCCACGTAACGATGATGGTACCGTCAGCCTGGTCAGTGAAGGCCAGTACTCAACCTTTACTGTCGCGCTCAACCGGCTGAAACCTGATGTCCAGAAAATTGCGTTCACCGTGACCTGTGACGGTGGGCAGACGGCGTCCGGTCTTCGTAATCTTTCCATCGACGTGGAGCAAGGGGCTACCGGCCTGGTTAGCGGCAGTGTCGAACTGAGCGGCCGTCAGGAAGCAGCCTTAATTCTGGGTGAATTTTACCGTCGTAATAATGACTGGAAATTCCGCTTCGTTGCGCAGGGGTTCAACGGTGGACTTAAACCGCTGGCAGAGCATTTCGGCGTAAATATTGCCGACGAACCGGCTCCCGCAGCCCCGACTCCTCCGGTTGTAACCCCTCCGCCAGTTGAGACAAAAATCAGCCTGAGCAAGGTATCGCTGACAAAAGAGAAGCCTGCAATCAGCCTGACCAAACGGGATAACTTCGGTGAAATCCGGATCAACCTGAACTGGCACCGGGGCAGCGGCAAATCAGGCTTTGCAGGCATGTTCGGCTCCAAAGGAATCGACCTGGATCTGGGGGCCTTTGTTGAGCTTCAGGACGGGTATAAATCGGTCATTCAGGCGCTCGGTAATGCATTCGGTGATTATCGCGATGAACCGTATGTTCAGCTCAAGGGCGATGACCGGACGGGTGATGTATCAGACGGCGAGTGGCTGCATATCAATGGACGTGAATGGAAGCATATCCGCGAAGTGCTGATTTACGCCTTTATTTATGAAGGTGTTCCCAGCTGGGACAAGACTGATGGTGTGGTCACCATTCATGTGCCGGATCAACCGCCCATTGAGACCCGCCTGACCGAAGGTGAAAACCGTCGCACATTGTGCGCCATTGCCAGACTCGTAAACGAAAACGGCGCAATTAAAGTCGAGCGAATTAACCAGTACTTCAAAGGCCAGGACGAAATGGACCGGGCATTTGGCTGGGGATTTCGCTGGAGCGCCGGTTCTAAATAACACAGCAACAAAGGAAACAGGTATGAGCTTTTTCGACAAAGTTAAAGGTGCCATTAACTCAGGCCGTGACGAACTGACCCGCCAGGTTGGCCGTTTCAAAAACAAAAAATTCATGCAGGGCACCGTTGCTGTATGTGCCCGTATTGCCGTATCGAGTGACGGCGTAAGTTCGGAAGAAAAGCAGAAAATGATGGGCTTTCTGCGCTCTTCAGAAGAGCTGAAGGTCTTCGATACCAATGAGGTGATTGAGTTCTTCAATAAACTGGTTTCAAGCTTCGATTTCGATGTTGAAATCGGCAAGGGCGAAACCATGAAATACATCCTGGCGCTGAAAGATCAGCCTGAGGCCGCTCAGCTGGCCTTACGTGTTGGTATTGCCGTTGCGAAAAGTGACGGTAACTTCGATCAGGACGAGAAACTGGCCTCCCGCGAGATCGCTATCGCGTTGGGCTTCGACCCGGCTGAATTTGGCCTCTGATCCACATCCCTAAGGGTAAAATATGGTTTCCACACACATCGGCTTCCCGACTGAAACGGTCATTGTTTTTATTGCGCTTTCAGTCGGTGCCATCTTTATTGACCTGTTTATGCACCGTGATGACAAGCCTATTTCGCTGAAGAGTGCGGCGCTCTGGTCCGTATTCTGGGTTGTGGTTGCGATGGCATTTGCCGGTTTCCTCTATATCCACCACGGTGCTGAGGTTGCCAGTCTGTTTGTCACGGGTTATGCGCTGGAGAAAGTGCTGTCGGTCGATAACCTGTTCGTCATGATGGCCATCTTCTCCTGGTTCGCCGTTCCGGATCGTTATCGCCACCGTGTTCTCTACTGGGGGATCATTGGTGCCATTGTCTTCAGGGGCATCTTTGTCGCCATCGGTACGAGCCTGCTGAGTCTGGGGCCGTATGTTGAAGTTGTCTTCGCTATTATCGTTGCCTGGACAGCGGTCATGATGCTTAAAAGCGGTGATGACGATGATGAAATTGAGGATTACTCCCAGCATCTGGCTTACCGCATGGTTAAACGCTTCTTCCCTATCTGGCCGAAGCTCAGAGGGCATGCCTTCCTGCTTAACCAGAAGGAAGTGGATGCTGAACTGGCGAAACCAGAAAACAGCGATGTCACCATTGGCCGTGGTAAAAAAGCGGCGCTGTATGCGACCCCGCTGTTCCTGTGTGTGGCTGTGGTTGAACTCTCGGACGTAATGTTCGCGTTTGACTCGGTACCGGCAATCATTGCCGTCAGTCGTGAACCGCTTATCGTCTATAGTGCCATGATGTTTGCTATCCTGGGCCTGCGTACTCTGTACTTTGTCCTTGAGGCACTGAAACAGTACCTGGTTCATCTGGAGAAGGCCGTTATCGTGCTGCTGTTCTTCATCGCGGCAAAACTCGGCCTGAATGCGACCGATCACATCTGGCATCATGGTTACAGCATCGCGGCAACAACCAGCCTGTATGTTGTACTGGGTGTACTGGCGCTGGGCATTCTCGCAAGCGTCATGTTCCCGGGCAAACCTGAATCTGAGGAAAAGGGGAGTTAATCCCCTTAAGTGTTAACCTGAACAATTACTAATCGAAGAGGTTATTTTATGAGTGTTTCTCTTTCCAAAGGCGGGAACGTCTCCCTAAGTAAAGCAGCTCCGTCAATGAAAAACGTCCTGGTGGGCCTTGGCTGGGATGCGCGTTCAACAGACGGTCAGGACTTTGACCTGGATGCTTCAGCATTCCTGCTGGCCTCAAACGGCAAAGTGCGCGGCGATTCAGATTTCATCTTCTATAACAACCTGACGTCATCCGACGGTTCCGTAACGCACACCGGCGATAACCGCACCGGTGAGGGCGATGGTGATGATGAATCGCTGAAAATTAAACTGGACGCCGTCCCGTCTGAAGTTGACAAGATCATCTTCGTTGTGACCATCCACGATGCTCAGGCTCGTCGCCAGAGCTTTGGTCAGGTATCCGGTGCGTTTATTCGTCTGGTTAATGACGATAACCAGACTGAAGTTGCTCGCTACGATCTGACCGAAGATGCGTCCACTGAGACTGCCATGCTGTTCGGCGAGCTGTATCGCCACAATGGTGAGTGGAAATTCCGCGCAGTAGGTCAGGGTTATGCTGGTGGTCTGGCATCTGTATGTGCTCAGTACGGCATTAACGCGTCCTGATCAAAAAGTAACTTTTCTACCCGGGGCTGTTAATGCAGCCCTCATTCAACTGTTTGCAGGAGCTAAAAATGGCAGTTTCTCTCGTAAAAGGCGGCAATGTATCTCTGACCAAAGAAGCACCAACCATGAATGTTGCTATGGTTGGCCTAGGCTGGGATGCCCGTGTAACCGATGGTCAGGGTTTTGACCTGGACGCTTCCGTGTTCGCAGTAGGCGAAGACGGTAAAGTGTTGTCAGATGCGCATTTCATTTTCTTCAATAACAAAACCAGCCCTGATGGCGCGGTAGAGCACCAGGGCGACAACCGTACCGGTGAAGGCGACGGCGACGATGAGCAGGTCAAAATCGATCTGACCAAAGTCTCAGCAGATATCAAAAAACTGGTGTTTGCCGTTACCATCTATGATGCAGAAGCGCGTAAACAAAACTTCGGCATGGTGAGCAACAGCTTCATGCGCGTTTACAACAACGACAACGGCACGGAAATTGCCCGTTTCGATCTGTCTGAAGATGCCTCAACCGAAACCGCTATGGTCTTCGGTGAACTGTATCGTCATGGCGCTGAGTGGAAGTTTAAAGCTGTCGGTCAGGGCTTTGCCGGTGGCCTGGCGGCTCTTGCCTCCCAGCACGGCGTTAACATCTAAAATAACGCTGAATCATACCCCGGCAATGCCGGGGTTTTTTTTGGTTGCGATCCGCTATCAGGAGGGGGGGGGCAGAAAGGGTTCGGGAATCTCAGAAAGCAGAGAGATGTTAATTCTGACGTGAGCCTTTTAAAGGCAGGAAACGGATTTTTCTCTGGTTGCTGGTTAAAGCCTGTATTCCGTGCCTTATATCAACAGCATGCCCCTCTGATATATGTTACGTTTGCGACTTATGAAGGCACGGGTTCTGGAAGATAAAATACCCGACCAATGGAAATTCCAATTCAACAGGTATAGAAACTTCAACGTGATGAAATATGGTGTCACACCATATATACGCCTCACCAGAAATCCAGCGTCCTGAACTAAGCCAGGGGAACCTATATAAACGCTGCGCTTTAAAATAATCAAAAATCAGGAGAGTTAATGTGAATCTACAATCCGGACAAAACATACCACTTCAGCAATCTGCGATCAGGCTGAATCTTCAGTACCCTACCAAATCCGGCTTTAAAGGCGAACCCGATACCTGCCTGTTCCTGCTTAATGCTCAGGGAAAGGTCAGCGGCGATTCTGACTTTATCTTTTACAATAATCTGTCTTCTCCTGAAGGGGCAGTAAAGCTCGTTACCGGTTCTCAGCAGTCCAGCATTGAGATAGCACTGGATCGTGTTCCTGCGAACATCAGTAAAATTGCAATCACAGTTGTCATTGATGGTGAAGATACCATCAGTGGGCTCAGTTCGTTGAGCATGCAGGCTCAAGGAATCGCTGAGTTCCAGGCTGAGACTCAGGGCCGCAGTGAGAAAGCAATTATCCTGGGTGAAGTATATCGGCACAATGGCGCCTGGAAGCTTCGTGCGCTCGGGCAGGGTTTCAACGGTGGTCTTGAGCCTCTGGCCATTAGCTATGGCGTTGATGTCGCACAGCCAGCTCCGCAGCCAGCAAAGCCTGCTCGTATCAGTCTGGAAAAGAAACTGGAAACCAGATCTCCGCGCCTTGTAAGCCTCGCTAAAAAAGCCTCGGTCAGTCTTACTAAAAATAAACTGGACACCCTTGAGGCAGCGGTTGCATTTGTACTTGACGCATCCGGCTCAATGAGTGGCCAGTTCAGTAAGGGTAACGTTCAGTCTGTGCTGGACCGCATCGCCGTTCTTGCCGCCCAGTTCGACGACGACGGTGAAATGGATGTCTGGGGATTTGGAGAGAAGCATAAGAAGTATCCAAACGTCACACTGGACAACCTGGACACATATATTCAGTCCATTCGCGGGGCTGGAAAGCGTTCAGCCTGGGAGAACCTGCCGGGCCTCGGAGGGACAAACAACGAGCCTCCTGTGATGGAAGAAATAGTCGACTACTTTAAGGACTCGAAAATCCCGGTGTATGTTGTATTTATTACCGATGGCGGGATCAGCAAGACCCGGGCGATTAAAGATGCAATCCGGCGTTCTGCCAACTACCCCATCTTCTGGAAGTTTGTCGGCCTGGGTGGTTCAAGCTACGGTATCCTCAAAAATCTGGATGACTTTACTGACCGCCGGGTTGATAACACCCACTTCTTTGCCATGGATGATTTCGGTTCGATTAGCGATGAAAAGTTATATGATAATCTACTGGAAGAATTCAGACCGTGGATCGATGAAACAAAAAGGTTAGGCATCCTTTAATACGCACAGTTTGAGCTTGGTTGAATGAGCTCTACAGCAGCTTAATACTGTAGAGCCTTTGTTCATTGGAAATCGTACAGGGAGGCGCATATGGACCGCATCAAGTACCTGAAATGGATAGCTGAAGAATCACCAAGTACGGCTCAGCAGCTGGTGGCCTGGTTAAACAGAGCAAGGCACTATACGCCCGACATGAAAGAGCATCAGGCAGGTGTACAGATTCAAGAAAAGGGGATTGTTGTAGGGCTTAGACAAAGTACTAATCGTTATCATGGAGATTGTCTGACCATACATGTGGTACGGCTTCCGGAAGAAATACAAAACAAGGGATGGTTTAAGTCTTTTCTGAAGCTTTGCTGTGAATCGAATCCCTGGTGCGATGTTGTAATAGAAGACGTGAAAAACCCATATTTATTAAGCTTTTGTAAGAAACTAAACTTTACTGTATTAGATGAATTTTACCCGAATACTTACATAGTAAACACAGATGCCATTATGAGTTTACCTATCCCACCCTTAGGGAGATACGAAACCTATCTTTATTAAACCTGCGAACCTTTACCGGTTGCGTGGGGAGCGGATGGACTTCGGCTAAAGAAAAATCACATCGTCTATTTTGACCAGAAAAAGCTAATCTGCTTGATGTAATGCAGAAACGCATTACATTAATATCTTCTCCCAACAATCACCTGAACAATTCCCTGATTGCTTTTCACCTCATACCAGTGCTGGCTCATAGTTAGTCCTTAAGCAAATTTGTTATCGGAATAAAGAACGAAGCCAGCCTCATCGAGGCGCATAACCTTCTTCCCTTAACGCCTGTTGTAATTTTTCAATTGCGCTTTTCATTACCCAGGCTTCTTCGTCACTCACAGCACAGCCACGAAGATCGCTCCAGCTCAGACGTTTAACTAATTGAGCAAGGGCCATAGTTTCATTCTCATCAAGCTGCAAACTCAGTGTCTCAATACCTTCCACTATCTAACCTCCCTTATACTGAAAAATGGCGCTTTATTTCTGACCAGATGCCGAAGCCTTGAATGCGGCCGGAACTGCCGTTGTTTCTACTTTACAGAAATGGAATTAAAAAGTGGTGGTGCTGGGCACGTTTCTTTTCCAGTCGGGGTTTAAGCCAGAGCCGAAACTCATTCAACTTCTCAGCAGCCAAAACCGCTTCAACGGGGAAAACTTTATATTTACCCTGCTGCTGAGGTTCACCCAACCATCGCCTGATGGCTCCGTCAGTCCATAAACGAGTCTCTTTGAGCCTGGTTACAGTGACCCATTTCCTGGACCATTCATCAAATTGTCGCTGGCGATCCCGATAACGTTGTTCTTCCTGCTGACGAAGCCAGTCACGATCAACAGCGAATTTTCGGTATCCAACAAAGAGCCCTTGTACTTTGGCCATGACAACATTCCGGTTTGCTTAGAACTGTTCAGACAGACATGTCAGGGATAAAGCTGAAGAAAAAGGTACAACGAAGAATAACCAAGACATAGGCCTGCCGGGTAAGTGGTGCGGTGCACAGGACTGTCGGAAAGTACGCTCAGAGAGGGTCGTTTAAGCATGATGCACCACCGCCAGCCAGCCTTAATAATGGTAATGTACCACTGGGTTACCAGACAGACCAGTAACGCATCAAACATAAAACTGTTTTTTAAAAAACGTCAGGAACGTAGCCTGACCTTTTAACCAGTGGTGTAAAAAACATACAGATTGCTCTGAGGTATGAGGTTCAGCAACTAGCCTTGTCGACGCAGAAACATTAAGTAATCAATAGCAGCTATCGCAAACAATGGTGAAAACCACCACGTGCTTTTCAACAAGCCAAGCGGCAGAAAGAGTACAGTTGCCATCGAATAAACAAAAACACGAACCATACCATCTGTAATAAACATAGGCTATTTGCAATCTGAGGTTGGATTGTAGATTTTAGTTAGAAATGGATCAAAGTCCGTTTTGTGCAAAACTTGGTTGACAACCCTCTTTTGGAAGATGTGCCGTTTCGTGCAAAAGTTGGTTGGAGGCCAAGATGGCAGAGTTCGTAGGTTCGGCTGCTTCGCAAGCTGATTTCATTTGGAAGAACGCGGAAGACCTGTGGGGGGGGATTTCAAGCATACCGACTTCGGCAAGATCATTTTGCCGTTTACTCTGCTGCGTCGATTGGAGTGCGCACTGGAGTCTACACGGGAAGCATCGCTCGATAGCCAACCAGCCACGATTGAGTTCTTAGAAGCAGAGTTCAGTGTTGATTTCGATGCGCTGCTATCTTGACCGCCAATCAGACCCGCATGGTTCAGGTTTGTGTATGAGAGTCCCCAAATGGCTGTAGTTCTAACCAAAGCCTTGATTGAAGCCGGCCGCGCCGGAAATAGTGGGTACAGAAAAGGCAGTTGCTTGCGCTGGGCGTAAGTTACCCGCCGAAAAGCGGCTGGATCGAACGACTGATCGGCACTGAGGTATCTGACGAGCAGTACGAACGCTTTCTGGGGCACAGCACGAGCAAGCAGGCTGAACAGATCCTACGCGGAGAGCAGCCAGCCAAGGGGCTTCAGTATGCAAAGCGAGCGAAGAAGCTCGCTTCTGAAAGAAAAGCCACAATTGATCTGGATAACGAGCACCTGTCTGAAATCGAAAAGTATCGGTAGCCCTAGACTTTTAGCCGCTGAAGATCTCTTAGATACCATTGGTGAAACTTGCTGAAGTCAGCCTTCTGTTTCTCTACCGTGCTGTTATAGATCGCATCACTGGTAACCGCACAAGCAGTCCAGCCAGCCTCATAGACGAAGCGAGTAGCTATCGGTGACTTCTTCGGGGTGCTATCCCAGCGGTTTTTGAGCCACCGCGCAAGCCCTTCATCAAGAGGGACCACCAGATTTAGCTGCTGTTTTGTGCGAGTGATACCGACATAAAACAGCCGACGTTCCTCCTCGATTTCCTCTTCGGCCGGAGGGGTGTTCATCGATGTGCGAACGCTGTAAACATCATCGGGTTTGCCGCCAGGAAATTCCTGCTCATTCAGCCCGATCAGTATTACGTTATCCCACTCCAGCCCCTTGGAACCATGCAGTGTGGAAAGGATGAAGGGATCGCAGTCAGTAGCAGCCTCGCCTGGATTCAAGATAAGGTTTAAAAACGTGCGGGAATCGATCTTACTGGAGTCAAGTAGCTCCCCGATCCTCACGACCCCTCGTTGCTGGTCGTTCGATCCAGTGCGAGTTACACCCTCAGAGCCAACACTATCAATGAAACCCTCCATACTCAGGCGTCGTAACACATCGATAGCAGGCGTTTCCTCTCCGTCTTTCTGGCAGATAGTGGCGAGCCTGCCCAGCCGATCTTTTTGGTATTGTGCGCCCTCGAATAACTGACCTAGAGCAGACCATAGGTCGGCGTGCGGAGCCATCAATCCACTGAGCGCCGCTTTGAATTGCCCTTTCTGCCATCTAAAACCAGCCTCCTTCAGAAAGCCGTAAACAATCGCTTGTTTGTTGGGATGGTTTTCCAGTAGCCGCAGATCGCCGTACACAGACAGCAAGACGCCAACTACCAGTATCCCGATTTCGGTGCGGGTGTGTAATGCGCTTGAACCATTGAGGTAGCGATAAGGTAGCCCACACAGGCGTAAAGCAATTTCCGCCTCAGCAAGGTTCGCCTTAGTGCGGGACAATATGGCTTGTGTTCCACTGCTCACCGAGAGGTTTGATAGCACCTTGGATAGGCAGTTATCAAAGTGCAATCTGACCTCTGTTTTGGGGGTGCTAGGATGACTGACACAAAGCTTGGTCAGCTTTGTAGAGTTGCGCCGAATTACCGAGTTAGCCATCAAGGAAAGCTCATGGCCAAATCTGAACGTGCATGACAGTTGAAACACCTTCGTATTCGGGTAGTGCCTTTCAAACAGTCCGCCGATAAAGTCTGGTCGAGCACCACGCCACTCATAAATACACTGGTTAACATCACCAACAGCCATAACCGACGTATCCGACTTAGATAGCAAGCGGGTCATGTCATGCTGTATCAGGTTAACGTCCTGATATTCATCAACAATGATGTGCTTGAAGTGGGCACCAAGGCTGCTGTCATTACGCAACAGTGCGACAGCCTCAATCAAACAGTCATCAAAGGTTCGCAGACTGTTTTCCTCCAGCAGCTCACAATAGCGGCCATAGGCGTGAATAAACTCCCGTTTGATGTTGCTGAACGTTGGATCATTGGCAGCATCAACAGGAGTTACGGCCGCCGCCCGGCAGCGAGCAATAAACAGCTCGAAGTTTTCAATTTCATTGGGGTCAATATAATTCGCCTCATGGTCAAAGCCATAGCGGTAGGCTTGCTTTACCAGTTGCTCATAGCGGTAGTCGCTTGGAGTAATGAGGTCTTTCTTCTTGATTATCTGTTGGCGTTCTCCGTAACCAACAATCTTTAAGGCCAAGCTGTGGAACGTGCGGATTTCTGGAATCACGCTCGACATCAGTGCCGTCTTCAAGTTCTCCGTGAAGCTCACCTGCGCCGACTTGTTGTACATCAGGATCAGAATGGAGCGAGGATCAGTTCCCGTCTTGACCAGCCGCTCAACGCGCTTTACAAGTGTGGTTGTTTTCCCGCTACCAGGTACGGCTTTTACCAACGCATGTCCGGTGTCATGGCTGACAATACTTTTCTGCTCCCAAGTCAGTCTTTTGGTCATGCCTTAACCTTGTAATTGGCGCACTGACGGGCCTCGGTGTAGGGAACGATCTTTGCCTTACTGTGACATTGCAGATAGCCATCCTCCCATCGGCCTGCTTGCTCGCACATAATGCAGTTGGGAAATAGTGAATGAGGATCGGCGTGACGGATAAAAGCTCGTAAGTTATCAGCCAGCTCAGCGGCCCCTAACGATCTAGGCCATGTGTTCACGTCAGAATTGATTGTTAAATCCACTTCAGCGAGCGGCATCGTTTGTTCGTTGAGTCGGCCGGAACCACTTAAACTCCAGACAGACATATCCACGTTACCTACTGAGCAGACGCCGCTACAGGTGTCCACAGATTGAAACGGGGGAAGCCAGTTGAATACTCTCAGGATCTTCTCCTTGATCGAGTAGGCCCCGGTAAGCAACATCTGAATATCAGAGGCAGATTGGACCTTAAACTCAAGAATCGGGATACCGGCTTCGATCTTGTCTTGAGAGCAGGGGTGTGTGACACAAATCTCTACGTAGCAACGCCTTTCGCCAGTCGTATCATACAACATCACGTCTGGTCGCAGCCCTGTGACCTTATCGTGTTTTTCCAGCTCTGCCTGATCGAAAAATTGAGTCAAGTTGTAGCGTGCAGGCACGGATTTTACGCACTGACGTGCTTCGTCTCTAACCAAGGCTAAACGAGAACCATTACAGGCAACCCGGCGCTCCAGCTCAAGGCTAATAGGCATTTCACGGCTGAGAGCTTGTTGGTAGCGATAGAAGAATGCTTCTTTGCCGCACTTGTGAAGATAGGTTTCAAGGGCACAGCATTCTTCCGAATGGCGAAAGTGCTTAGCGTTGAACTCGCCCATTACCGGGGTCAGGGGGCTCTTACAACCTGGGCAGGTGTAAGTATGTGAGCGCAGGGCAGCGCCAATGTGCGTGAGGGTGCCCTCGCCGTCTAGCGCGTAAGCGTATTGTATTGAGCTGGATTGAGTTGTCATGACTGCGTATCCTCCCAAAAAAATCCAGCTAAGAACAGACCTTACGGCAGGCAAATGGTAAGTAGTGCTTCTTGAAGCAGTCGAGTGTACAGCGGCTCAGTGAAAAAGCTAATCGCCCGCTCAACAACCTAGTGATACTGGTGCAGATTCGACAATGAGTTAATGCCCGGAGAGCATCTGCAAGACTTCTAGCTGGAAGGCATTCCAACCAGCCCTCGCTTCTGAAAAGCCGTCAGGAAACGGTAAAATCCAACCAAGTGAGCAACTTCACTTGATCAAAGATCTAAGGCTAGAATGATGGAATTCCAACCTTAGTTTGCAAATAGCCTAAACATATAACTTCCTCTGAGGATTTAAAAGAATTCTCAGATGTCTTGAAAGCTACTTTTTAAACTTTCTCATTCTGAGAAGCATATTTAATTTTGCTGCGTCTGCTCGTGCTGCTGCTACAGAAAGGGCTTTATGCAGTGAAACTACCACGACAAACAAACAGAACATCGACCAGAATCCATCCATTTCGTTTACCTAATCGTTGAGGTTTTTATTCGGGATATCTGGCTAAATAGGACTACACAGATACCCAGTTAAACCCCCCGCTTACATAACACTCCGGTTCCTCACCAGACGTTTTATTCTATCGCGGTCTGTGGTTATCAGAAGCTGCATAAACCGGTTATTTAGTCCGTTACGCGAAAATTATTGAGGATCCGGGCTGTTAAACTGTTCTTCCTCTTTCGCTTCCGGAGAAAAGGGGAGGTGTCACCCTGCGGCCGGGTAGTGAAAGGGATTTGACGTAATTCAGGCGAAGGGCGAACAAGACCGCAAAGGACGCCCGGGCGACCGGATACCTGCCGGGTTGTGCGAAGTAAAAACCGGAAGCAGTGATAACACAAACAGGCCCCTACAGCGTAAGGATTGTGATGGACGATAAAGAGCAATTTACGAATCTTGTGGCAAAGCATGCCTCCGGACTCACCGAAGAGCAGCTGGCCGGTTACGATGCCTGTTCCCTGGATGGTGAATGCGTCACGCCTTCATACGAGGTTTTCCGGGGGTATCGTACCCGCCATACCCTGGATGAATTTCTGGAGATGGCCATATCGCTGAATGCCATCCACCCGGATGAATATTTAACGGATATGCTGCTTAAGCCTCATGAGGTGATCGGCGCTCTGGCCGATGAAGGCGACCAGCTGAACAACGCCACCCCGGTTTATTTCTTCCCGGATACCGGCGTCTATGCAGCGGCCGTCAGTGAAACCCGGGTGCTCGATGCCTGGCTTTGCTGGCCATGCTACCCGGCGAACTGGTAACGCGGCCGTTGGAATTGCACCGGCAGGATACGAATTTAACCGACCCCGTGGCGGGAAGGTTATCACAATTGCATGTCCTCATCCCTCAAGCCCCCTGCCAGGCCCTAACGTGCTGTCAGGCTTCGCCTGATTCCCGATCTGCGCCGGTACTTCAGCCGATAACTTTTTGTTTTCTTTTTATTTTCTCCCCATTTCCTCAAAGTTCGCGGGCGGCGTGGACAGGGCACCATTGCCGCATGTGGGGTCTTAATAAGGGCAGGGTGGTCAGGTTTGCTCGATGCCGGGGGTAGGCCCTACCCTTTATGGGATGAGGACATGCAATTCACTAAATTAATCGACAGCACCGGTGGTGACTTATCTGTAACGGGTCAGTTTTGATACGGGGAATGTTTCAGGGTTAAGATCTGGAATCATAAAAATATACGCTCCCGTTCAGGACATACGACTTGAAATGGATAATGCCATTAAAGGAATTCCAGCCTTTCGTCGATAACAGTTTCTGACCATCGCCATAACCATGTCATGGAGGAGACTAACCGTGTTTCAGAGGTGAGCTGGTGCCTGGCAAAACATACAAACTCAAATATCAGGAAGCGAGTTTAGTTGTTTATAACATGCAGCCGTGTAACTGATTAGGTACCGGCAAAAGGAGGAAATAATGTTTGAAAACTACGTTTGTAAAATCTATGTAAGCAATGATCCTCATTTTAGTAGCCATCTCGAAGCAACTGCGTTTGGTTTCGATAATGGTCAGCAGCAAAAGATTCTCACCGCAGCCCATGTTGTTACCAATGCTCTTGGAAAAATTTATCCCGTCAGCAATACACTTAAACTTTACGTCAAATTTCTTAACCATCAAGGACTGGTGAACGAAGAGCCTGTTCTAGTCGATTTCATTCTCAATGAGGCTAATGACAGGGCAGACTTTAAAGACGGCATTCCGTTTGTTGACAGTGCAGAAATCGTATTACCAGCTGGAATACAACAGCCTGTAAGTAGTTACTTTAAGGTCCTGGCTCCCGCAGCTGGCATGGGTACATTGGGTGTCGGATATCCAATGAATGAGACAACAATTTCGACATTCCCTGGTGAAGTTTCAGGCATTTGGCCTTTAAATTGCTCAAATCATTCTCCCCAACATCTCACAACTCGCTTTGTAATAGCACATTTCAACACCGATGGTTGCTCTGGTGGACCCTATGTCGTCTCCGAGAATGACGAGCATTTTGTCATTGGAAGTCTGGTTGGAATAATGTCTGGAACCTGCCCAGATTCAAATCCACACATGTCTGTTCAGTCCGCTACTGATTTTTAGCAAAGTCAGTTCCAAAATGACGCTGGCACGATAGTTATTTTGGGTCTGCCCGATATGGCGTCTGCCCTTACTAACAGCAACAGCATTGAAACTGACAAACATGAACTCGAAAGTGCCACAATAGTAAGTCATGATTTCTTCATCACTTTTATGGTGCTCTTTTTCACCTATCACACAGCAAGTTATGAATACGAGGCCTGTAATGGACGCTACCGAAACTGAAGAGCTCGAAAAAATTCGCAAGAAGGCAATGGATGAAGTTACAAGTGCTCTTCAGGCGCTTGAAAATAAGTTCCCGGGTATTACTGAGGGCGCAGCAGCTTTGGCGGGGTCAGGCGTAGGCGCAGCGGCTTCCTTCGGTGCTCTCTATACGCTTGGTACAACGGGAGTGTCAGCAGCAGGCATAACCTCCGGGCTCGCTACAGCAGGGTCTATCGTCGGTGGCGGTATGGTTGCAGGCATTGCGGTATTGGCCGCACCTGTAGCTGTGTTAGGGATTGGCGGGTACGCGATAGTGAAACACAAAAAAAATGCGAAACTGACAGCCGCCCTTAGTCAGGCCATCCAAAAGCTCTACGAAGTTCAGGAAAGGTTGATGTCGAATGCGGAATATTTTAAGGCAGAAATTGCTGGCATCAAGGCAACAATCGACATGCTTACTAAGAAAGCTCCAAAAGGTAGCCTGGTCGCGGTGAGGTAAACACATGAGTCAGTCTCCTTATGATGATGAGTTCAGGGCCATCCGTTATATTCAGCTCCGTGGTCAGGATATCGCGAACGCTCACGAGACAATTAACAGTGATATAGAGAGCCTTAAGGCACAGTTGACCGGGCTAATCAGCGGCACTGAACTTGATGAAGCGGAGCATCTGGCGCTTAAAGAACATCATCTGCGAGAAATGACCCCTTCAGATACTGCCATGCATTCTACTGGTCTCAAGACTATATATAGCGAGGCTAACCAGCGTGTATGCGGTGATATTGGACTGGCCACAATACTCTCCACGGATGACTTGGCTGTTGTAGATGCCCGGATCCAGAATCATATTAAAGAATTTAATGATCGCTACGCACTCGACGCCTGGGATTATGCTATTGCCTGCGGATGCGGGCTCATAGCATCCATGCTGGATTTACTTTGCGTCAGAGCCCCGCCAAAACCTACGGTGAGCTTTACGGCAGAAGTGGATGGTATTTTCAATAAACAGGTGCAGAAAGCCTTCAATGCCATTTTGCCGGAGGACCTGAGTACAAAACTCTCAGATTTGTTCCCTATAGGGGCACCAGACAGTTCGATCAGCAGCGATTTAGTGGGTGCGGCCGGTGGCGTTTTGTCTCCCACAAATCACCGCTTAAGAGCTTTGTCACACGATCCCGTACTGGGCATTATTTTCGGTATAAAGGATATGCTGAACGGGACCTGTACGGTGGTTCAGAATGGACAGATCGTGGTTTATCCTTCCAGTAAAGGCGTTACAGACGAAACCAATATTTTCAGGCTCATCGCCAGAATGTTTGGACACCTGGCATCGGATGTTAATGCCCCCTCAGCAAAAGGAAACCGTGGCATGGGGTTACCGGCTCCTTTTATGGGGCTACTTCGTATGCTTGAGGGGATCCCTGTGGGGAGTTCTAACTTCGGCAAACAAATAGAGTACATGTATGTCAACGGGTATGACTTTCGTCAGTTTATCGTGACAAGTATTCCGATGAGCATAATGGAAGTTTTGATGCGGGTTTTCTATGTGGCGAAACAGGTATCGCTGGGAAAAGGAGCTTTTGGGGAGACCTTACTGGATACCATGCCGTTGCGGCTAAATCCACGCTTCCGGATGATGCTTGCCCTGGGTTATGGAACTTCCAGTGCTGTTAACGCAGGTAAAATGTATATCACCGGCAATATTCTCAATGCGAATTACGCCTCCTGGATGGGGTTGGCCTGGAATGGTTTTCACTCACTCAAGTGGTCCCTTTATCAGCGACACTTAAAGCTTTGGGCCGGTATTGAAAAGGCAGAACTGGAACGGCTTCAGAACAATATAGACAGCATCGAGGCATTGACCATCATAGCAGGAAACTTGCCAGTCAAGTAACATTCACCGGAGCACCTCCGGAACCCCATAGCCCACCAGCTGCTAAAAATGTCTGCCTTTGCTTTTAATACTCTCTCTGCCTCCTCCCCGAGGCAGAGAGTAGCTCGTAGTTATTTATACAGCTCACAACAGGGCCATAAGATACTCCGCTTCTCGTTTACCGATGATCCTGATCTGTCAGCTCTCTTACCGGATGCTGTACGAGCGTAACGGCTTATTATTGATAGTTCTCTCATATCAAACCTCATAAAGATTTATGCTGCCACTTAGTAACAGCCTAAAGGTTGTACTCTCTATTTAACAGCTTTTAGGCTGTTAATTTGATATTACAGCTTTTAGGGTGTATGTTTAGAAAACAGCGTACAAGGTGTATCAGAGGAACTACTGAGGCCAGCTTATGATCAATAATGATTACCCGTTAAACACGCTCAACCAGTTGCGTCCCTTGCTCATTGGTTTTCGCAAGGCGAATGGCCTGACGCAAAAAGACCTGTCCGAAAGGTTAGGGGTCACTCAACAGACATACTCACGTCTGGAAGCCAACCCTGCCAGTGCGAGCATTGAACGGCTATTCAAGGTGTTTTCTATCCTGGGCGTAAAAATCAGCTTCTCCTCGACAACCGCCTCTTCAGAGGGGAAGCAGACGGAAGAAATGCTTAAATCAAACTCACCTGCACGACAGGAGAAATGGTAACGATATGAGCCGGAAACAGCAGCGTCTGGCAATCTGGATGAACGGAATCAAAGTCGGATACTGGGAAAAAAGTAAAGGGGTAGACAGCTTACAATACCTTCCTGACTGGAGTGCAGACGAACAGGGAAGGCCGCTGTCATTGTCCCTTCCTTTTACTCCCGGGAACCAGGTCTGGCGTGGAAATGTGGTACGTGACTATTTTGATAATTTACTCCCGGACAGCGAAGGCATACGCAGACGTCTGGCAATGCGTTACAAGGCCGATAGCCTGGAGCCTTTTGATCTTCTGACGGAGCTGGGAAAAGACTGCGTGGGCGCGATACAGCTGCTTCATGACGGAGATGAACCCACAGATTTATATTCCGTGAAGTATCACCCGCTTACTGAATCAGAAATTGCGGCAACTTTGCGTAATACCACGGAGACATTGCTACCGGGCAGGCCAGAAGATAACGACGACTTACGTTTATCTATTGCCGGTGCTCAGGAGAAAACAGCCCTACTGTGGCATGAAGATCGGTGGTGTATGCCGGAGGGTAATACACCAACGACGCATATATTCAAGCTACCGCTCGGACTTGTGGGGAACATGAAAGCCGACATGCGCTCGTCGGTTGAAAATGAATGGCTCTGCTCGGTACTTCTCGAACAGTACGGGCTCCCCGTGGCAAGAACGCAGATTGCTCACTTTGAAGATCAGAAAGCGCTGGTGGTAGAACGTTTTGACCGAAAATGGTCAGGAAACGGACAATGGATCATTCGTTTACCCCAGGAGGATATGTGTCAGGCCCTGGGCATTTCGCCATTACGAAAATATCAGGCGGACGGCGGGCCAGGTATATCGGAAATTATGGAAGTTCTGAGTAATTCAGACCGTGCTGAGCGTGACAAAGCGCAGTTTTTTATGACGCAGATAGTTTTCTGGATGATGGCCGCAACAGATGGCCACGCTAAAAATTTCAGTATTTCTATTGGGCCACAGGGACGTTATCACCTTACACCACTCTATGATGTGTTGTCGGCATGGCCGGTGATCGGTCATGGGAACAATCAGATATCCTGGCAGAAGTGCAAACTGGCGATGGCCGTACGTGGCAGTAGCAACTATTACCAGATATATCGAATACAACGACGCCACTGGATCAGGCATGGTGAGATAACCGGCCTGAGTAAACAGCAGACAGAGGCGATGATAGAGGAAATCATCGCCAGAACCCCGGGTGTCATTGAACGTGTTAGCGGGCTTCTTCCGGACCAGTTCCCCCAGCAGCTTGCGGAAAGTATTTTTGATGGAATGAGGCAGCAATGCAGGCGCCTGGCTGAGAAATGACAGCCGCAATTTATAGTGTGCATGTTTTCAGAATAGCTGATGTAAGCGTGAGGATTCAGTATGACTGAAGAACAAAAAAGAATAGAGCGGGCTATTGAGTTGGCTTGTCGTTACGGCGGAACCGATGAAATGCATCATCTGCAATGGGTCGTGGATCAGATGGTAAGAGAACTTGCTGGAGAACGTTATGCACAGATTGTAGCAGATGCCACCAGCGGAGAAGATGGGCCTGATACTTACAAATGGAGTGTTGGGATCGCGCCTTAGCATCTGTCAGTCTGGGGATGAAAACGTACTTAACATCCAGCGAATTCCCAGACTTCACATTAAGACTAGAGTAACGGCCGCAATCACGTGAGAGAAAAAAATGGCAATTTTAGCAATCATTGCAGTTATCGCCCTGGGTGGGTACGCCTGCGGGTTTATTAAAGCCCGTGAGCTGAGCGCTTTGCGTAAAGAAATGAAACTATACGTGGATCGCATGGAAGCGGCGGAGCTGGACTTACACGCAATCAGAAGTGTAGCGGAGCACCGGTTGCACGGTGCAGGTAAACAGTTTGCCGACCTTTACAGCCGTATCGACGGTGCAACTGTGACGCTGACACCCGAAGATCAGCTGTTACTGGCAACGATGCCATTTAATATTCAGGATGTAGAAGACATCGTAAACGAGCGCGGTCCAAAGACAATTAGCGGCCGTCCATTCTGGGAAGTTGAGCCAGGCCCGCATGACTATGAATATGGCCCGCAATATCCGTATTTCCCAGACCAGCGCTAGGAAGAGATCAAGATGAGAGAGCCAAGACCCCGCCATACCTTGCAGGTCATTCGAGTGCCTTCTCTGGAGGTTCAGGATCTGGGGCTGACCAGCTTTGATAGCTGGCTTGACGAGAACGGTTATGACAAAACGAATGCCAGAAATAACCGTACCATCTGGGCGAGAGAAGGCGGATGGCATCTGAAACGTTGCAGAAATCTGGAAACTGGCACGGACGATTTCTGGTTTATCGCTTTCGATGGTAAAGGCGGAAAGATATACCCGCTGAAAACCCAAAGAGACTACCGGGCTGCATATCGTAAGCTGGAAGCAGAAGGTTATGCACCTGCGGTCATCGAGCAAATGACCACAGGCGCAGCATATAACCTGGCCTATCCACGTTCCACCCTAAAACAAGCTGAGACGGCCACCAGCGAACCAAAGCGGAAACCTGACGTAGATGGGGTCGTCTCAGAAAACGGAATCTATGGTCACTCCCGTTTTTGCAACACCGATTTTGACGACAAGTTGGCTTGCTTGAATCTATCCGGCGTCTGAATGGGATTTTATTCCCGCGCCTTGATGAGTTCCGCGCCTGATGAACCTCCAGAAAATATACGGCTTCAATGAGCCTTTCCGTTTTACAGGTTCCTCAACAGGCCGGTGGGCCGTTAGTATCATCAATATCAGTATTCGCAAAACCAGATCAGTAATTCTTTAAACCGGTGTATTTCTGCCGTTATGCTACATAAGTTTGCTGTCGTGCCGTTAGGGCCCAGGCTATTCTGGCCAGCTTGTTTGCCAGAGCACAAGTGACGACAAAGTTGCTTTTCCGGCACAGTAAATCCCTGACCCAATCGGCCAATTTGCCAGACTGGTGTTCCAGTTTTTGTATGAATACCCTGGCACATTGAACCAACAAAGTTCGGATCTTTTTATTACCTCGCTTACTAATTCCCAGCAATGTCGTCCTACCTCCCGTGCTGTACTGCCGAGGTACAAGCCCTGTTGCCGCCGCAAAGTCACGGCTGCTGGCGTACTGCTTCCCGTCGCCAATCTCAGTTGAAATAGTACTCGCTGTCAGTGTTCCGACGCAGGGAATGCTCAGCAAGCGCTGTCCAACCTCATCTTCGTCCAACTTTCGTTTCAACTGGGATTCCAAATCTTTAATCTGCTCAACAAGATAGTGATAATGCTGTTGTAATTTCAGCAATAACTGGCTGAGGTAAAGAGGCAAACTATTATCCTCAAGAATGGTACTCAGTCGGCTAATAACGGCAGCTCCTCGGGGAACGCTAATGCCAAATTCCAGCAGAAAAGCATGCATTTGATTGGTTGTTTTTACCTTATCCTGAACCAGGGATTCACGGACACGATGCAGAGCCCGCATTGCCTGCTGAGATTCCGTTCTGGGCTGCACAAAACGCATAGACGGACGCGATGCAGCTTCACAAATAGCTTCGGCGTCGACAAAGTCGTTTTTATTGCTTTTAACGAACGGGCGGACAAATTGTGGTGATATCAGCTTTGGGGAATGCCCCAACTCTTCCAACTTGCGTGCCATAAAGTGAGAACCGCCACAGGCTTCCATTGCGATGGTTGTAGCGGGGCATGTCGCCAAAAATTCGATCAACTTTGGCCGGGTAAATTTTTTACGGTAAACAGCCTTCCCGCGACGATCCTGGCAATGAATATGGAAAGAGTTTTTACCCAGATCGATACCAATGAGCGCAATGTTTTCCATGATAGTTCTCCGAATGAAAGCCTGTCCTCAGCATAGTACCGGGAAGGAGGGAGTGACCATCTCATTAAATAAAGCACGCTAAGCCGGTGGCAGCGGTCGCAATGGCCTAAACTTCCCCGCACCGACCTTGGCGCTGCTGCGCCATAGGTAATCGCCGGTCAGGTTGATGTGCTCCCACCCCAGCGGCGACAGATATTGCAACAATGTGTCGTCCAGCGCCGTGCCGTTGCCACGCAAAGCACTGGTGGCACGCTCCAGATATACCGTGTTCCACAACACGATGGCCGCCGTCACCAGATTGAGGCCGCTGGCCCGGTAGCGCTGCTGCTCAAAACTGCGGTCGCGGATTTCACCCAATCGGTAGAAGAAGACCGCCCTGGCCAGCGCGTTGCGCGCCTCGCCCTTATTCAGCCCCGCATGGACGCGGCGGCGCAGCTCCACGCTTTGCAGCCAATCCAAAATGAACAGCGTGCGCTCGATGCGCCCCAGCTCGCGCAACGCCACGGCCAAGCCGTTCTGGCGCGGGTAGCTGCCGAGTTTGCGCAGCATCAGCGAAGCCGTTACCGTGCCTTGCTTGATGGAGGTGGCCAGCCGCAGAATTTCATCCCAATGGGCGCGTATTTGCTTGATGTTCAGCCTGTCGCTGCTAATCATCGGCTTGAGCGCGTCATAGGCGGCATCGCCCTTGGGGATGAATAGCTTGGTTTCGCCCAAGTCACGGATACGCGGCGCGAAGCGAAATCCCAGCAAATGCATCAAGCCAAACACGTGATCGGTGAAGCCTGCCGTGTCGGTGTAGTGTTCCTCGATGCGCAAGTCCGACTCGTGGTACAGCAGGCCATCAAGCACGTAAGTTGAATCACGAATGCCCACGTTGACCACCTTGGCACTGAAGGGCGCGTACTGGTCGGAGATATGGGTGTAGAAAGTCCGTCCTGGACTGCTTCCATACTTCGGGTTGATATGACCAGTGCTTTCTGCTTTGCTGCCGGTTCTGAAGTTCTGGCCGTCCGACGATGACGTGGTGCCGTCACCCCAGTTGCCGGCGAAGGGTTGCCGAAACTGCGCATTCACCAGCTCGGCCAGCGCCGTCGAATAGGTTTCATCGCGGATGTGCCAGGCTTGCAGCCAAGACAGCTTGGCGTAGGTGGTGCCAGGGCAGGACTCGGCCATTTTGGTCAGACCCAGGTTGATCGCGTCGGCCAGGATCGTCGTCAACAGCAAGGTTTTGTCCTTGGCCGTGTCGCTGGTCTTCAGGTGTGTGAAGTGGCGGGTGAAGCCCGTCCATTCATCGACCTCCATCAGCAACTCGGTGATTTTGAGGTGCGGCAGCAGCATAGCTGTCTGGTCGATCATGGCTTGCGCGGCGTCTGGTACTGCCGCGTCCAGCGGCGTGATCTTCAGGCCTGACGCGGTGGTGATGATGGCATCCGGTAAGTCGTTGGCCGCAGCCATGCGGTTGACTGTGGCGAGTTGCGCCTCCAACAATTCCAACCGGTCATGCAGGTATTGGTCGCAGTCGGTGGCCACTGCCAGCGGCAATTCGCTGGCCAGCTTCAAAGTGGCGAACTTCTCGACCGGCACCAGGTATTCGTCGAAGTCCTTGAACTGGCGAGAACCCTGCACCCAGACATCACCGGAGCGCAGCGCGTTCTTCAGCTCCGACAGGGCGCATAACTCGTAGTAACGCCGGTCGATGCCGTCGTCGGTCAGAACCAGCTTTGCCCAGCGCGGCTTGATGAATGCGGTTGGCGCATCGGCGGGCACCTTGCGCGCGCTGTCGCTGTTCATGCCGCGCAGCATGTCGATGGCATCGAGCACACCCTTGGCGGCGGGCGCAGCCCGCAATTTGAGCACGCCCAGGAACTGCGGCGCGTAGCGGCGTAGCGTGGCATAGCTTTCACCGATGTGGTGCAGGAAATCAAAGTCGGCAGGCCGCGCCAATGTTTGCGCTTCGGTGACGCTGGCGGCGAAGGTGTCCCAGGGCATAACGGCCTCGATGGCGGCGAACGGATCGCTGCCGCTTTGCTTGGCCTCAATCAACGCTTGACCGATGCGCCCATACATCCGCACCTTGTCGTTGATCGCCTTGCCGGAAGCCTGGAACTGCTGCTGATGCTTGTTCTTGGCCGCGTTGAACAGCTTGCCGATGATGCGATCGTGAAGGTCGATGATTTCATCGGTGACGGTGGCCATGCCTTCGATGGCCAGCGCTACCAGCGTGGCATAGCGTCGTTGCACCTCGAACTTTGCCAGATCAGCAGGCGTCATCTGGCCACCTTCACGAGCGATTTTGAGCAGGCGGTTCTGGTGAACCTGCCGCTCGATGCCTGCGGGCAGATCAAGTGCTTGCCAGGATTTCAGGCGCTCAATATGTTCGAGCATGTGGCGAGAGTTCGGTTTGGCAGGCGACTGGCGCAGCCATGCCAGCCACGTCACTTTACTGCCGTCCTTGCGCTTGAGAAGTTCGTCCAGGCGCTGACGGTGGGGTGATAACAAAGAATCGGTCAGCGCCGCGTAAATGCGTCGGTTGGCACGGGTGATGGCCTCGGCGCTTGCGCGCTCGATGGCATTCATGGCGGGCAGGATAATGCTCTGCCGCCGCAGATTCTCGACAAGTGCGCTCGCCAGCACGATGCCTTTGTCGGTCTGCAAGGCCAGCTCGGTCAATGTATGCACGGCTTGCCGATAGTGGCTCATGGTGAAGGGCTTGAACCCAAAAACCGTTTGCAGCTCGACCAAGTGCTCCCGCCGTGTCTGTTCGCGCTGGCCGTACTCGCTCCAACTTTCCACTGGCATCTTGAGTTGCGCGGCCACCATGCGCAACAGGGGCGGAAACGGAGGCTCATCGACGCCCAAAAAGGTGCCAGGGAATCGCAAGTAGCAAAGCTGCACAGCGAAGCCCAATCGATTCGCGGCGCCGCGACGCTGACGGATCACCGACAGGTCGGTTTCGTTGAACGTGTAGTGCCGTATCAGTTCGTCTTTGGCATCTGGCAGTGCCAGCAGGCTTTCGCGCTCGGTGGCGGACAGGATTGAGCGGCGTGGCATGGTCAGTCTTCCCGCAGGTACTGGTACAAGGTTTCGCGGCTGATGCCGAAGTCACGGGCCACCAAGGTTTTTTGGTCGCCTGCCGCAACTCGCCGTTTCAACTCGGCAATTTGTTCGCTGTTCAGCGATTTCTTTCGTCCCCGGTAGGCACCGCGCTGCTTGGCCAGCACGATTCCCTCGCGCTGACGTTCGCGGATCAGGGCGCGCTCGAACTCAGCGAAGGCTCCCATGACCGACAGCATCAGATTGGCCATCGGTGAGTCCTCGCCGGTGAACTTCAGCCCTTCTTTGACGAACTCCATGCGCACGCCCCGTTGTGTCAGCCCTTGGACGATGCGGCGCAGGTCATCAAGGTTGCGTGCCAGCCTGTCCATGCTATGCACCACCACGGTGTCGCCCTCGCGGACGAAGGCCAGCAGCCTTTCCAGCTCGGGACGCTGGGTGTCCTTGCCAGAAGCCTTGTCGGTGAACACCCGCGCCACCTGAACACCCTCCAATTGCCGTTCCGGGTTCTGGTCGAAGCTGCTGACGCGGACATAGCCGATGCGTTGACCTTGCAAGATGCCTCCAAAGGCAAAAGTGTCAGGATGAAATCTATTACCTTTGACGGAATATGTCAATCAATAGGAAATTTAACTCTATTCTGACATCGTTTGTCGTTTTCAGAAGACGGCTGCACTGAACGTCAGAAGCCGACTGCACTATAGCAGCGGAGGGGTTGGATCCATCAGGCAACGACGGGCTGCTGCCGGCCATCAGCGGACGCAGGGAGGACTTTCCGCAACCGGCCGTTCGATGCGGCACCGATGGCCTTCGCGCAGGGGTAGTGAATCCGCCAGGATTGACTTGCGCTGCCCTACCTCTCACTAGTGAGGGGCGGCAGCGCATCAAGCGGTGAGCGCACTCCGGCACCGCCAACTTTCAGCACATGCGTGTAAATCATCGTCGTAGAGACGTCGGAATGGCCGAGCAGATCCTGCACGGTTCGAATGTCGTAACCGCTGCGGAGCAAGGCCGTCGCGAACGAGTGGCGGAGGGTGTGCGGTGTGGCGGGCTTCGTGATGCCTGCTTGTTCTACGGCACGTTTGAAGGCGCGCTGAAAGGTCTGGTCATACATGTGATGGCGACGCACGACACCGCTCCGTGGAT